>JAURWF010000004.1 GCA_030655095.1 bacterium | reverse complement strand
AATATGCTAGACTAATTAAGTTGAAACATAAGAAAAATTTGTAAATTTGTAGGACAATTATTTTTTTAATTTTTATTTAATTTTTATTTTTATTTTATTAAATGAAATTATTATCTTGGAATGTGAATGGTTTGCGGGCAATATATAAAAAGGGGGCTTTTAATACTCTTTTTGAAATTAACCCAGATATTATTTGTCTACAAGAAACAAAAGCTCATCCCGAACAGCTTTCTGAAGAAGTCCGCTCCCCTGCTGGATATTTTTCATATTTTGACCATTCAAAAATAAAAAAAGGACATAGTGGAGTTGCTATATATTTAAAAACAAAGTTTAAAAATCAAATATCAAAAGTAGAATATGGAATTGGAAATAAAAAATTAGATCAGGAAGGTCGTTTTTTGGCAATTCATTTAAATCCATTAAAGTCTGACTCTGAAGAGACAGTAATAATTAATTGTTATTTTCCAAATGCTGGCGTAAGTCCAGAAAGATTTATTTTTAAAATGGAATATTATGATAAATTTTTAAAATTTATTAATAAATTAAAAAAAGATGGTAAAAAAATTATTTTTTGTGGAGATATAAATACAGCTCATAAAGAAATTGACATTGCAAGACCAAAAGAAAATGAAAAACATACTGGTTTTTTACCAATAGAAAGAGCGTGGATTGATAAAATAATTTTTAATGGATATATAGACACATTTCGTTTTTTTTATCCAAAAAAAATACAATATAGCTGGTGGGATATGAAAACTTTTGCAAGAAATAGAAATGTTGGTTGGCGAATTGATTATTTTTTTATTTCAGAAAATTTAAAAAATAGTTTAAAAAAAGCTGAAATACTAGATAATATAATGGGCTCTGACCATTGCCCAATTTTATTGGAATTAAAATAATATAAAAAAAATTGACAAACACCTATTTTGCTATATAATAATTACTATTAGCACTCAAGACTTTAAAGTGCTAATTTTGAAATCTTTTAATTTCTAACTTTTAATTTTAAACTATTTTTTATGTTTGATAAATTTACCAATAAATCACAAGAAGCGATTATTAATGCTCAGATGATTGCTCAAGATTATGGACAACAACAGATTGAAGCTATTCATGTTTTAGCTTCCCTACTCTTGCAAAATGAAAGTTTAGTTAAGCCTGTTCTAGAAAAATTAAATATTAGTCCAATAATAATTCAGGAACAAATTTTAAAAACTATTGAAAAATTACCAAAAGTTTCTACTACTACTTCTATTGGGACTGTTCAAGGAACTGCTGAAGTTGCTGTAATTTTGGAACAAGCAAAACAAGAAGCGCTCAAATTAAAGGACGAATTTATTTCAACTGAGCATATTTTTTTAGCTTTAATTGAAATAAAATCAAAAGCGCAAAATGTATTAACTAATGCAAAAGTAGAATATGAAAAAGTTTTAAAAATATTAGCAGAATTGCGTGGCAACCAAAGAATAACAGATCCAGAACCTGAAAGTAAATTTCAAGTTCTAAAAAAATATGCTATCAATTTAACTGAATTAGCAAAACAAGAAAAATTAGATCCAGTTATTGGTAGAAATGATGAGATCAGACGAATTATGCAAATTTTATCTCGTCGCACAAAAAATAATCCAGTATTAATAGGAGAAGCTGGGACTGGGAAAACAGCAATTATTGAAGGCTTAGCTCAACGAATTGTTGCTGGTGATGTGCCAGAAACTTTAAAAAATAAAGAATTAATTAGTTTAGATTTAGGATCTTTAGTTGCTGGCTCAAAATTTCGTGGTGAATTTGAAGAACGTTTAAAAGCTGTTTTAAAAGAAATAAAAGCTCAAGAAGGTAATGTGATTTTATTTATAGATGAATTACATACTATCGTTGGAGCTGGCACTTCAGAAGGCTCAATAGACGCCTCTAATTTACTAAAACCAGCTTTAGCTCGTGGCGAATTAAAAACTATTGGCGCTACAACAACTAAAGAATATCAAAAATATATTGAACGAGACTCGGCATTAGAGCGAAGATTTCAACCAATTTATGTAGCTGAACCAAACATTGAAGACACAATCGCTATTTTAAGAGGTATTAAAGAAAAATATGAAGTGCATCATGGCATTAGAATCACTGACAACGCTTTAGTTTCAGCTGCTAAACTATCAGCAAGATATATTGCTGATCGTTTTTTGCCTGACAAAGCAATTGACTTAATTGATGAAGCCTCCTCTGCTTTGCGTATGGAAATTGATTCCTGCCCTGATGAATTAGATAGTTTAAAACGAAAAATTAAACATTTAGAAATTGCTAAAGCGGGATTAATTAAAGAAAACAAAAAAAGTGCTGAACTCACTGATTTAAATAAACAATTAGCGCAATTTAAAGAACAAGCTAATCAATTAGAACTGCATTGGCAAAATGAAAAACATGCAATTGTCAAGATTAGTCAAGCCAAGCAACAGATTGATGAACTTAAATCTGATGCGGAAATAATTGAACGACATGGCGATAATCTTACCAAAGTAGCGGAAATTCGTTATGCTAAAATTCCTGAATTAGAAAAAAATATTAAACATTTTAAAGCTGAATTAACTAAAATTCAAAGCGCTGGTCAACGAATTTTAAAAGAAGAAATTGAAGAAGAAGATATTGCTAAAGTAGTTTCTCGTTGGACAGGAATTCCTGTTGCCAAAATGTTGGAATCGGAAATTAAAAAGCTAGCATACGCTGAAGAAGTTTTAAATAAACGAATTGTTGGACAAGATGAGGCTATTAAATCAGTAGCCAACGCTCTTAGACGTTCGCGTGCTGGAATTAATGAAGAAAAAAAACCAATAGGTTCGTTTCTTTTTGTTGGACCAACAGGTGTTGGGAAAACTGAATTATCAAAAGCTTTAACTGAATTTATGTTTAATGATGAAACAGCTTTAATTAGATTAGATATGAGCGAATTTATGGAAAAATATTCTGTCGCTAGAATTATTGGCTCACCTCCTGGCTATATTGGATATGAAGAAGGCGGACAATTAACCGAAAAAGTTCGACGTCGTCCTTATAGCGTGATTTTATTTGATGAAATTGAAAAAGCTCATCCAGAAGTTTTTAATATTCTTTTGCAAATTTTAGATGATGGGCAATTAACTGATTCTAAAGGACGAACAGTCAATTTTAAAAATACTATTATTATTATGACTTCTAATCTAGGCAACGAGGTTATTAAAAAATATTCTATTGGTTTCTCTGATGGTAGCGACGAGATTAATGCTGACACAATGCGTGATAAAGAAATGAAAGAAAAAATTGATAAAATTCTAAAAGATCATTTTAAACTAGAATTCTTAAATCGCATTGATGAAGTTATTGTCTTTAAGAGTTTAGATAAAGAGGTTTTATCAAAAATTGTTGATTTAGAATTAGAAAAAGTTGAGAAAAGATTGAAAAATAAAGAAATTAATTTAAAAATCGCGCTAAAAGTCAAAAAAATGTTAGCAGAAAAAAGTTTTGACACAACTTTTGGCGCCCGTCCGCTAAAGAGGATGATTCAAACTTTAATCCTAGATGAATTAGCTATGGATATGATTGAAGGAAAAATTAAGGAAGGTGATAAAGTTCTTATTGATCTTGGCATTAAAAATGAAATAACTCTAAATATTAATAATTTTGTGCCAGCTGTTTCAAAAAATCTTTAATCTGGAGCCACCTGTCGGATTCGGACCGACGACCTACTGTTTACAAAACAGTTGCTCTACCAGCTGAGCTAAGGTGGCATAAAATAATACTAGCCTAATAATAAAAATTTGTACATACCTACATATTTTCTAATAAAGCCAGGGTTTCTTGCGCGTTTTTTCCATTACTAAAATAATTAATTCTTCTTTGTCCTCTTGCAATTAAATCTTTTCGCAAATTATCATCAGTTATAATTTTTGCCATAGCTTCAGCAATATCTTTTTTGTTAAGTGGATCAAAAAGTAACGCAGAATCTTCAACTATTTCTGATATAGCAGGAATATCGGAAGCAATTATTGGTGTATTACAAGCCATAGCTTGAAGCAATGGAATACCAAAACCCTCATAACATGACGGAAAAACAAAAGCAGTCGCTCCATGATAAATAACTGGCATATCTTCTTCTGGCACCCAGCCTGTTAAAATAACCTCGCTATTAATATTAAATTCTTGAATTATATAATTAATCTCATTAAAACCATAACTAGCAGAACCAACTAAAACTAATTTATGTTTAATATTTTTATATTTTTCTCTCATAATAACATAAGCCTCCACTAATGTTGTAATATTTTTTTTCTTTTCTAATCGACCAACATAAAAAATATAAGGTTGCTTGATGCCATATTTATCTAAAACCTGATTATTTTTTTCAGAATTAACGAATGGTTGATATAGTTTATTATTATAACCATTATAAATAACTTGAATTTTTTTTAAATTAGCTGGGCAAAATTTTTCTATTTCTTTTTTGGAAAACTTAGAAACTGTTATTATTTTTTTGGCATGCTTTAAAGTAAATTTAGTTGACCAAATATGATAATCAAAAACATTTGATTCGTATTTCCCCAAAGTAATAATTTTAATTAGTAAGTTTAGTAAACGAGTATAAGTTGGGCTTACCGACTCAATTCGCTTATGACTGTAAAGTTGTTGATTATGAATAAAGCCGATGTCATGAATAGTTACTACTGATTTTTGAGGATGAATAATCGGTAAAGTATGGGCTGGAATAAATAAAACATCTGGCGGATGAAATAACATTTCTAAAGACAGACTAAGCTGTGTCCAAAAAAATGGCAAATGCTGTTTAATAATTTTACAACGAAAATTATTATATTGACTAATTATTTCTTGTGAATTATTTTTTTCAAGATTAGCTTCTATTCCACTATTCTCTACTTCTTGATCAGAAGTTAAATTAGTTAGCCCACCGATTAAAGGTTTATCGGTATATAAAAGATATTGATTTTTTGAATCAATTTTAGCTAATTCTCTAATTAAATGATATGAATACCATTCTGTTCCACTTTTATATTGTCTATTGGCCCTACTTGCATCAATACCTATAATCATAAATTAGCTTTTTAGCTTTTTAGCTTTTTAGGAATTTTATTAATAAACTACAACCCAAGAAGTTTAAAAGCCGATTTACTTTGTTGCAAATATACTTCTTTTATATGAATCTAAGTTTTCTAAAGCAATGCCTATACCTTTAGCTACACAAAGCAACGCATCATCAGCAACATAAGCAGGCACATCAGTTGTGCGCGCTAATAATTGATCAATATTTCTAAGCAACGAGCTACCGCCAGAAAGAATCATTCCTTTATCCATAATATCGGCTGCTAATTCTGGTGGCGTATCTTGTAAAACTCTTTTAGTGGCATTAATTATTGCTTCTAATTCATTTTGCAAAGATTCTGTTACATCATCTGATGAAACAGTAATACTTCTAGGCAGTCCGCTAATCATATCTCTTCCTTTTATTTCCATAGTTAATTTGTCTTCTAAATAAAGAGCGCTGCCAATTTTAATTTTTATTTCTTCAGATGTTCGTTCTCCTATAGCCAAATTATATTTACGACGGATAAATTCCATGATAGCTGAATCAAACTTATTACCGCCAACCCTAATGGAAGTTGAGGTAACAACTCCTCCCAAAGAAATTACTGCCATTTCTGATGTGCCACCGCCAATATCAATAATCATATGGCCAGAAGCTGAGCCAATCGGAATATCAGCACCAATGGCTGCCGCAATCGGTTCTTTAATAATATAAGCGGCTTTAGCACCAGCGGCGATCGTCGCATCAATGACAGCTCTTCGCTCAGTTGAGGTAGCGCCAGCAGGCACAGCAACCATTGCTTCTGGACGAAATAATCTAACTCCACCCAAAGCTTTATTAATAAAATACCTTAACATAGCTTCTGTTGTGTGATAATCAGCAATAACCCCGTCTTTAAGTGGTTTTAAAGCAAAAATAGTATCAGGAGTACGACCCAACATTTCTTTCGCCTCTTCCCCAACAGCCAAAATTTTCTTGTCAATCATAGAAATAGTTACAACACTAGGTTCTCTAATTACAATTCCCCTCTTTGGCAAATAAACCAAAGTATAAGTAGTTCCCAAATCAATTCCAATTCTTTTTATAAACATAAAATATATAAATTCGTGTGATAATAATTAAAAATTTACTTCAAAACTCTTATCTACCATTAAATCACCTTTCCAGTTAATTTGATTGGCATTAATTTTCTGCATATACAGAGTGGTCGGGTTATATGATTTTACTCTATTTAAGAAAGTTAAGTCAACGGTTAATTGGCTAATATCATTTCCAGGCTGTTTTTGAATATATAGATTGTAATTATTTTTATTTAAATTATCAGGCAGTTTATACTCTAAATAAACATTGCCTAGTTTACCAGGCTCAATTGAAATAAACCCACCAAAAGAGGTTTTATCTAATTCATTAGTAATAATTACTTCGTTATCAACAAATCCTTCTGTTTTAATTAATTGACTACCCAATGGCGCATAAATACGAGTCCATGTTCGATATCTAGTTGTTCTCCAATCAAAGCTTCCTTGATGAGCATAATTAATTTTCAATTTCGCAAATAGACCATTAGAATTTTGATCAACTTTATATTCCAAACTACGATTAATTACAGCATCTGTTTTAAAAGCAGCCACATTAGCATCAACTACCATTAAATAATCATCTTTAGTATTTTTAATTTCTCCTGCCCAACCTCGCTGTTTAACTAAATTTTGTCTTATTGGATCTGACAAATAAATTAAAATATTTTTCGCATTTAAATTATTATTCAAAATAGTCAAAACTTCTGGCCATTGTTTTGCTGGCAGATCAAACAATTTTATTTTTAATTCTTTAGCGATCTCGCCAATCACTTCTTTTCTCTGCCATGATGACACGCCCAAGTTAACATAACCTCGCTCAACTTTATATTGCAATAATTCCTGAAAATTATTTTTATCATAAACAACATTATCAATTTTTATTGGGCCTATAATGGATAACAAATCAATAATAAGTTGTGGTGTTATAGCAATAATTCCTGAAAATTTTTCTTGCTCAACTTGATTATTAAGTTTATTTTCAATTTGGTAAAACCACTCAATTTTTTTAGCAGAAGTTGGCCAATCAGGCGACCAATTAGCATCACGTAAATACCAATTATTAATTCCCAAATATTTTTTTAATGGTTCTGGCGGAGCAATTTTTAATTTATCTTTTATAGGCATGTCTAAATGATAAATATCGTGAGTAATAAACTCAGCGATATCACCTGAATCAACTTTCATAATTCCATAAGTACCGATAAACCCACCCGTTGGACGCAATTCATCATTATTCTGTAAAATTATTAAAAATTTCGCTTTTTCTGGATACCCAGCTATTGCTGGTAAAATTTCTGAGACTGATGCAATATTTTCTAATAACAAATTAGCCTGAATTAATTGAGTTTTTAATTTATTAATTTGATTTTTAAAAGGCAACAACAAACCATTAGAATTAACTTGTTCTAAATTAATTAAAGCTAAAGTAATATTAGCTTTAAGCCCATTTAATTCTGGTCCAGCTTGATAAAAACATTGTAGAATGCTCTGCTTTTCCTCTAAGCTAAATTTAGAAAAAGTCAATTTTTTCTCGCTAAGACTGTTTTTTATATTTTGTCCAAAACTAGCTGACTGACTAACTGCCCTACTTAAAAGCTCTGTTGCCGTTAATAAATATTCAGCGCTATCAATCTGCTTTTTAAAATATGGCAAAGATTTAATAAAAAAACTATCTTTAAATTGTTCTGTACTAGCAATAGCTTTTAAAAAATTATTACTTGAATTTTGGGCAAGTGCTTTAGCTTGATCAAAATTTTGCATTTGAATAAAAACCACTGCTTGTTCCAGCGTGTCTTTGCCAGACATTGTTTCTTGATAAATTTGCTTTATAACAAAAAAATTAGTTGCTAAAAAAATAATAAAAAAAACAAAAAAAGCTAAAATCGCCCAACTAATATATTTTATTAATTTATAAACCTTATTTTTTCTTTTCTTTTTTTTAATTAGCAAAATATTATTAAAAACATCCTGTGCTTGTTCTTTTAGCTTTTCTAATTGAGCAAGGTTTATTTTTTTTCTAAAAAATTTTTTAAACATATTTTTCTATAAAATTACCTTCATCATAACAACATTAATCCAATCAATCAAATAAAAAACCCCACCATTATAAATTTTGAGGCAGAGTTTTTTTATTAAACCTAATCAATTTATTCTATACTGATAATTTTATATTCAACTTCACCACGAGGAGTATTAACTAAAATTTTATCACCTTTTCCTCTGCCTAAAAAAGCTGTTCCCAAAGGAGATTCATTGGAAATTTTTCCTTCAGAAGGATTAGACTCATTAAAGCTTACAATAATAAAATTTCTTTCCTTATTGTCAGAGATAACTTTAATTTTTGAACCCAAACTTATTGTGTTTTTATCTCCATGCGACTGAACAATCGTTAAATTTTTTAATAAAGCAGATAATTCAGCTATTCTACCTTCATTAAAAGCTTGCGCTTCTTTAGCGTCAGAATACTCAGCATTTTCACTTAAATCACCCAACTCTTTTGCTGATTCAATTCTTCTAGCTATTTCATATCTCTTGCTAGTTGAACATTCTTCTAATTCTTTTTTTAATTTATCATAACCTTCTTGAGAAATAATTTGATCAGACATAATTTTTTATAAAAATAAAGATAATAAGAATAACATAATTCACAATATACTATAACAAAAAAAATTATGCAAGCGAATTTTTATATTGATAAAAATAGTCAATTAAAGCTGTTGTTAAAACTAAAAAACCTATGCCTAAAGGATGATTAGCGTATGGACTAGACAAATTTACTATAGTAATAATTAATAGTCCGATTGTTAAACCAAAAATCAACCAATTTTGTTTACGCAACATTAACTTATAAGATGTTATAGATATTTTGGCTATAATTGCTAAATAAGCCAATAAACCAAAAAGACCTAATTTAAGCCATACATCCAGCCAGCCCCATTCAAACGCATAAGTAGTATATTCTCCTGATGGATTTATTTTAAGAACTCTCGGATCTTTTGTTTGATAAGTTACTGTAGCGCCAAAACCTTGTCCAATTATTGGTTCTTTAATTATTTTTGTCCACAACTTAGGCAAAAGAGCCCAACGAGATGAAGCTCCAGCCTCTCCTGTAAATTGACTTGCCCTATTAGAAAGAATATCAACAGCATTAAAATTATTGGTAGATGAAGGGTAAGGAAATTTGGCTATTACTATCATCAAAATAACACTTACAATAGCTACTAATAACCACCAACAATTAATTAATAAAAATTGTTTAAACTTTATTTTAATAATTAACAACCAAATTAACCAACAAATTAATACTCCTCCGATTAAACCTAACCAAAAACTACGAGAAAAACTAATTAAAATAGTTGTTAAAAATAAAATTAATAACACAAAATTAATAACAACAAGCTTTAAATTTTGTCGTAATTCTTTATTTATTATTAATCTTGACAAAATCATTGAAACAAAAAAGAAGCCAGTTAATACAAAAATTTGTGACTGTAAAAAGATGCGCGGAAAACCACCAGCAATCATAGTAATCTCCCCTATTCTTGTATTTCTAATCCAATAATATAAAGTAAAAGGGGCAATAATTAAATTATGAGAAAAAGCAAAAAAAAGAAATAAAGTTTCAAGCACCAACCAAATACTTGAAGCAACAAAAACCTGACCAATTAATTTAATATTTTTTTCTTGTTGCAGAACTTCATAAACAGGAAAAATTAGCAAAAAATAAAGCCATGCATTAAAATCAAAAAATATATTTTTAAATTGATTATGATTAATAAATCCATTAACAATTCCTAAAACAATAAAAATAAAAAGAATAACAAAATATTTAAAAAAAGATGACTTACAAAAAACTATATTTAATTTTTTATTTTTAATCCAAGCAAAAATCATTTTACCAAACCAAACTGACATAACAATCAGCCAGAGAATAATACGTAAAGAAATATTTGTCCCATTAAAAGAAAAAGAAAATAAATATCCCATTGAGCCAATAAATAATTCAGCTAATAATATCGCTAATCCATATTCTAACCGATAAAAAGATACAATCAAAGTCAAAATAGCCAAAACAAAAAAAGCAATTGCGCTAACCAAAAAAGAAAAATATCCAGCAAAAGAAATAAGTTCTACTAAAATTATTAGCAAAAATATTAAATTAAATTCACGATTAAAAAATTCTTTCAAATTGTCATTGCGAGCTTTGTAATCAAAGCGTGGCAATCTGTGTTTATTTATCATTTTTATTTTAACTTATGCTTTTGTTTAATAATTTCTTTAGCTTTATTGTATTTTTTGACTTGCTTTAGCCAAGGCATAAATTTATAAGCAAAAGATGGTAACCAACTACTCATAGTTTGCGTTCCACTAAGCTGTATTTTAAAAAGAACTTTATCAACCCAAATTCCACTATGTCCTTGCTCTGACATAGTTAACCAAAGATCCCAATCTTGAAATTTTTTTATAGTATTATCAAGTCCTGGAAAATGCTCTTTCTTAATCAACGAGGTTGTTGTAATATAAGGCATTTGTTTTAATTTTTCAGCATCATATGGCCAAAGTTTAAACAATTTTTTCCCCCATAAAAAAGAAGAGTAGCAAAAACTAGCTTGGGAATTATTTTCCAAAGTTTGTAGCATTGTTTCTAGCATTTTTGGATCCATAATTACATCAGCATCACAAAAAATTAAATAATCACCTTTAGCCTCTTTAGCCCCATTATTACGAGTTATGCAAGCACCCTGATTTCGTTGGCTAATATAAATAAATTTAGCAAATTTAGTCTGATAATTTTTAATTACTTCATCAATATTATCGCTTGAGCCATCATTAACAACAATAATCTCGTAGTTGCTATAAGACTGTAACAAGATACTATCAAAACATTTTTTAATTTCTTCAGCCTGATTATAAACAGGAATAATAATACTTATCATAAATTTTTGTCATTGCGAGAAGTCTGTAATCAGACGACGAAGCAATCTGTGTTAATTTATTTTATTATAATATTGAAACATTTTATCAATAAAATACCCCAAAAATATGGGGCATTTTATATTCAAATTAACATTAATCTTTATCGAGAAAATTGAATATTTAATCTTTTTTCTACATGTTCAACTCTTTTCTCCAATTCAACCACTTCAAATCTATAAGCGACATTATTTAATTTTAATCTTATATCTTCTTGGCCTTTTTCTAAAAAATTTAATCGTTCATCTATTCCATCAAAACGTTCATCAACTTTTTCAAAACGTTCATTAACACCATCAAAACCACAATTAATCATAATAGCTAATTCATTAATTTTTTCATCAATTTTCTCATCAACTTTTTCTAATAAGCTTTTATTGTTCCCTTTCATTTCTTCACGTAAAACTTCGTTGTTCTCTTTCATTTCTTCACGTAAAACTTCATTGTTCTCTTTAAATTTTTGATCCAATTTTTGATCTAATAAATCAGATATTTGCTGTAAATCTTCCTTTTTCATAGCATTTAATTTAATAATTTTTATTATAACAACATTATATCACAAAGAAAAAACATGTCAAAAAATTATACTGTTATAATATTGAGAATCTTTCTCGCCTGTTTGTTCCAATTAAATTCTTTAATCGCTCTTTGCCTGCCTTGTTCGCCTAATTTCTGTCTCAAAGATGGATCTTCTGCTAATTCAATAATAACATTACTCAGAGACTTTGGAAGCTTAGCTTCCAAAGCTTTGGAAGCTAAGCTTCCAACTAATAATCCATTAAAATTATCAATTACAGCGTCGCCTACTCCCCCACTATTTCCAGCAATTACTGGTTTGCCTGCCATGTTAGCTTCCAAATAAACTATGCCAAAACCCTCAAAATCACCATTAATATCTTTTGCTGGCATAATAAAAATATCACACAAATTTAACCAATTATTTCTTTCTTGATCATTGACATTAGTAATTATAAAAACTTTATCAGATAATTTCAATTCGCTAATTTTTGTTTGTAAATTATTAAGTTCAACGCCATCGCCAATAATAACATAAACTAAATTAGGAATTTTTTCTAAAACTTCTGGTAAACTTTCTATTACTTCTAAAAATCCCTTTCGTTTAACTAGTCGGCCGATTGATAATAAAATAATTTTATTATCTAAACTATATTTTTTCTTTAATAATTCATAATTCGTAATTGCTAATTGATTATTTAATTCTACTCCTGGATTAACTACGACAACTTTATTTTTAATTTCTGGATAAAATTTTTGAGCCAAACCAGCAACATAATTATTGCAACAAATTATTTTATCAGAATTTTTTAAAATTCTTTTTATTAACCATCTCTTTTCTGGTCTTTGTACAGCAAAAGTAAAATCCATTCCGTGAAGAAAAACAGCATATTTTATTTTTATTATTTTAGAGATTAAATAAGTAGCTGTTCCTAATGGTAAAATTTGTCCCACTAAAACATAATTTATTTTTTTTTGCTTGACGACTTGCCAAAGTTTTAATAAAGCAAAAAACCAATTATTAATTAATCCATTTTTTTTATCAAGAACAAAAACTTCTGATGGCTCTGGCCAATATTTAACAAGATTACCATAATAATTTGCCACACCCCCACGCCAAGGCGGATATTCTAAAGTAAAAAGTAATGTTTTCATAATAAATCAGGTTTTTTTATAAATGATTTATAGACACTTAAAATATCTTCTCTTTTAAAACCTTTAAGAAAAAATAAAACTGAAAAATATAGAATACCGCCAAGAGTTATTACTAAAAAAATATTAAATGAATTTTTTAAATAAAAAATAACTATTGCCATAAATATTGCAGATAAGGCTGATTTACAAAAAACTTTTAATATTACTTGCGGATGATAATTGATAATTTTTGAAACCCAATAAAGTCCTAATACTAACAATAAAAAATTTGTTATTAAAACTGTAATACTTGCTCCAACGGCTTGCAATCTTGGAATAAGAATAATATTCAAAACTACGCTAATTATTGCCACTACGGCCATATTGATTGTATTAATTTTTTGTCTATCACAAGCACTGAGCAACGCGCCAATAGGATAACCAATAAATATAAAAATAATAGCCAACATACTAATTTCCAAAGGCAAAATTGCGCCCTCAAAACCTGTTTTAAATAAAAGAATAACTTTATCAGCAATAACAGCGAGGCCAACTGCTATTGGAATAGAAATAATTATTAAATAATTCATTGATCTTTCAAAAACAACAACTAATTGTTCGCGATTAGTATGCCAATAAGCACTCATTGCTGGATAAAGCGAGGCAACAAAAGCCAATGGCAAAAATTGTAAAGCAAAAATAATTTTAAAAGCAATTTGATAAAAACCAACATATTCATCACCAGCCAAAGATGATAATAAAATAGAATCTAAATAAGTATAGATTCGTTGAAAAAGCGCAAATAAAGCAAACGGAATTGCCATCTTAATTAACAATTTAACCAATTTGCTATCTAATAACGGCAATAAACTTAGTTTCCATTTACAACAGACTATAAAACCTGAATAAATAAAATTAAAAATACTAGCAAAAGCCAAACCGCTCATTAACCAAACTATTCCAATATCCATTTTCAAAATAATTACTCCAATAGATATAACTATTAATTGAAAAATAACTGCGCCAATACTTTCAAATAATATATTATGAAATCCACGAATAACACCAAAAAAAGTTATAGTAAAAGAATCTAGTACCATAGAAATTGCTGATAAATAAATAAGTTGCTGAACAATTTCAGGGTATTTAAAAATTTTTACTAAAATTATAACAATCAGCCAAGTTAAAGCAGCTAACGGCAGTTTAATTGCCATAATATTACTTAATATTTTTTGCGCTTGTTCTTTTGTTTTAGCAACCTCTCTTGTTAAGACATTAGTCAGTCCTAAATCAATAAAAATAGCAAATATTGTAGTAAAAGAAATAGCAAAATAATATTTGCCCAAATCTGCTGGTCCTAATGCTCTAGCAATTAAAATAAAATAAACAGAAGAAATGATTTTTTGCAAAATCAAAGCAAGTGTAAAATAAGAAGTATTTTTGGCTATATTTGTAATTTTTTCAGTCATAAAGCAATTCTAACACAAAAAATTTTATAAAAAAAGCAAAAAAACAAAAGCTAGGCTCAGGAAAATTCCCTAAAGACTAGCTTTTGTTTTTTTTGATCTTTATTTAACTTCAATGGCTTGTGTAGGGCAATTTTCAGCAGCATTTTTAGCGCAAACAAAATTACTCTGACTAATTACTTCAGACTTGCCTTGTTGATTAATTTTAAAAACATTTGGACATGTAGCTTCACAAGCGCCACATCCAATACACGCATCTTCATTGATAATTATCATAGTTTTTTTTATTAATTATTAATTATTAAAATTATTTTCTGATTTTTTTATTTTGCTTTTTTTCATCAGCAAAAATTTGATTAACTTTATTTAAAAGTTGAGTTGGAGTTAAGTTAGCCTTAACAAGATAGCCGTCAACTCCATTTTTATAACCTCGTTCAATCTCTTTATTTTGAACCAAATTAGACAAAATATAAATTTTTATTTTTTTTGTTTTATTATCTTTTTTCAATTCAGTAATAACCTGATAACCATCCATCTTTGGCAAAATCAAATCCAACAATATTAAATCAGGCAATTCTTTTCTAGCTAATTCCAAGCCAGCCAAACCATCCATGGCTGTTATAATTTGATAGTCAGATTGAGAAAATTTTATTTTATACACATCCAATAAAACATCCTCATCTTCCACAATAAGTATTTTTTTAGACATAAAAAAATAATTAAAAATTAATAAACTTTACAAACTTCACAGACTTTATAGACTTTAGATCTAACAAATTCTTTTAGACTAGTAGACCAGAGATTGCGAAACCTGTCCTGAGCAAAGCGAAGGATCCGCGTTTGCCTGATTACAGCTTCTCGCAATGACAGTGTTTTTTTGACTTTACAGACTTTACAGACTTTCGACTTTACAAACTTTACAGACTTTACAAACTTTATGGACTTTACAGACTTTATGGACTTTACAGACTTTATGGACTTTACAGACTTTACAGACTTTTTATATCCAAGTAACGCACGCCACTTTATCACTTGATTCTTTTAATCTCATTAATCTAACGCCTTGAGTATCTCTACCTGACTGATTGACCGATTTGAATGGCAATCTAATAACCTGCCCTTTTTCAGAAATAATAATTAAATCCTTTTCATTCATTGTCTCAGAATTAACTATAAAAGCGCTAGAAATATTACCTGTCTTAGTTGTGACTTTTACAGTTTTTATGCCTGAGCCACCACGTCCCTGAAGTTTATAAAGATTAAGAGGTGTACGTTTACCAAAGCCTTGATCAGTAATAATTAAGACCTGATATCTTTTTAATTTTTCTTTATCATTTTTAATTACTCCCATGCCAACTAAAACATCGTCTTTCTTTCTTAATCTAATGCCAAAAACTCCGGCAGCATTACGACCAACATCTCTAATATTAGCTTCTTTAAAACGAATAGCTTGTCCAGAAGCAGTAACTAACTGAATTTGATCATCACCATTAGTTGGCTTAGCCCAAATAAGTTTATCATTTTCATTAATTTTAATAGCAATTAATCCAGAACGACGAACATTAGCAAAAGCTTCAATTTTTACTTTTTTTATTAAGCCTCGCTCAGTGGCAAAAAATAAATACTTGCTCTTAGCTAATTTATCTAAAGGCAAAATTGAAGTTATTTTTTCACCTGCGCCTAATTGTAAAAAGTTAACAATCGGAGTTCCTTTCGCTGTTCTAGAAGCCTGTGGTATTTCAAGAGCTTTAAGTTGAAAAACCCGACCGCTTGTAGTAAAGAACAAAATATCATTATGGATTAAAGTAATAAACATAAATTCAACCATATCTTCTTCTTTGGTCGTTAAACCAATAACACCCTTACCACCACGACCTTGAACTTTAAAAGTATCTGGGCTAAGTCTTTTAATGTAGCCGTCACGAGTCATAGCAACAACTGCTTCTTCGTTAGGGACCAAATCTTCAATAGAAAAATCCTTAACACCATGAACCATAACTTTAGTTTTTCTATCATCGCCATATTTTTCAGCCAAAAATTTAATCTCTTCTTTAATTATATTTTTAATTTTATTAGCTGATCCTAATATTTCCTCCAAATCTGCTATCAATAACTGCTTCTCTTTAAGTTCATTTTCTATTCTTAATCTTTCTAAATTAGCTAAAGTTGACAATCTCATTTCCAAAATAGCGATTGCTTGACGCTCAGTTAATTTAAACTCTTTTATTAAACTTACTTTAGCATCTTCTTTATCTTTTGAAGCTTTAATAATTTTGATAACAGCATCAATATTTTGCAAAGCAATTATTAAGCCTTCTAAAATATGTGAGCGTTCTTTCGCCTTATCTAAATCAAACTGTGTACGTCGTCTAACAACTTCTTGTCGATGTTTAATGTATTCTTCTAACACCATTTTAAGTGTTAAAACTTTAGGCTGAATTCCATCAATCAAGGCTAACATATTAACATGAAAAGTCTCCTGAAGCTGTGTGTGTTTATATAAACTATTTAAAATTTTCTTAGGATAAGCATCTTTTTTTAAATCAAGAACAACACGTACACCATCTTTATCAGATTCATCTCGTAAATCTTTGATGCCTTCTAACTTTTTTTCTTTTACTAAATCAGCAATTTTTTCAACCAAATTAGCTTTATTAACTTGATATGGAATTTCACTAATAATAATTTGGTAACTACCGCTCTTAGACTCTCTTATATCAGCCACGCCACGCATAACAATACCGCTTTTACCAGTAGCATACGCCTGTAAAATATCTTTATTACTAAAAATAACTCCGCCAGTTGGAAAATCAGGACCTTTAACATATTGCATTAAATCTTCTACAGTAGCTTCTGGACTATCAATTAAATGAGTAATAGCTCCGATTAATTCGCGCAAATTATGAGGTGGAATATTAGTCGCCATACCAACAGCAATTCCCATGGCACCATTTAATAAAAGATTTGGCAATCGTGCTGGTAAAACTTGTGGTTCTTGATGAGAGCCATCAAAATTAGGCGAAAAACCAACAGTATTTTTTTCTATATCAAATAATAATTCTTCAGAAATTGCTGACAATTTAGCTTCAGTATACCTCATAGCAGCAGCATTATCGCCATCCATGGAACCAAAATTACCCTGACCACGCACTAATGGATATCTCATAGAAAAATCCTGCGCCATTCTAACCATAGATTCATAAACAGCTGAATCGCTATGTGGATGATATTTACCTAAAACTTCTCCAACAACTGTAGCTGATTTACGAAATCTACCTCCAGATCTAAGTCCAATGCTCCACATAGCAAAAAGAATACGGCGATGAACTGGCTTTAGACCATCTCTAACATCTGGTAAAGCGCGAGAAACAATAACGCTCATGGCATAATCAAGATAAGACCGGCTCATCTCTTCAATAATCGGTTGTGATTGAACAAGACCATAATCAGTTTTTTGCGTACCAATAACTATTCGCGTTTTTACAGGTTCGGCATCAACTTGCTCTGCATCAATATCCATTGAAACTATTTTTTCTTCATCAGAAGAATTAAACAAGTCTCCTTGTTTTTTTATTTCTTCTTCTTCTTGTTTATCTTTATCAACTAATTCTTTTGAATTTTTATCTTCTATGTCTTTTATCATTTTAATTTTTATTAATTTGTAATTTATAATTTATAATTATTAATTGTTTTTTTGCTCCAAACGTTCTTTTAATAAATCTATATTGTTTACTTTTATTTGTTGATCTTCTTGCATCAAAGAGCTGGATGCCGTTGATTGTAGATTTTTTATTTCTTTAATTTCTTCAATACTTTTTTTCATTTTTACTGCGATATCATCTAATCCTTTTTTCGTTTCTACCCAACTAAAATTATTTTCATTATTTTTTTCAGAATTTAATTGAAAAATATTTTTAACATTTAGCAACCAAAAGCCAAAAATTAAAACCATAAAAAATGTCACCCCAGTTATCATAACTATCTTTTTATCTTGATTAATATTTCGCTGTTTTCTTGCCATACTTTAGATAATTAAAAACCACTCAATTAGAGCGATTAAATATACTAAAATTGTAGCAAACAAGATTTATAAAGTAAAGAAGTCGCATCAATATGGCTCTGTCGCCGAAAGCGACAGAGCCATATTATAATTTCTTATATCTAGTTCCTCTTCCTTTTTATCATACATTATTAACTATATCTAATTATATACGATTATATACGATTGCAAAACCGATGCTTTTTATTTAAACACGCATTAATAATACGCAACCAGACGCCTATTAAATAAGAAAAAGAGACAAAAATATGGGTTGAAGAAATTTTTTACTCATTATTATATTGATAATGAAAAATTTCTGAACCAGATATTCTTTGTTGTACGATGTTTAAATTTAGGATTTTTTAATATTTATCCTTAATGAATTTAAGAACTTCTATATCGTGGTCAACAATCTTTAGCTCGGTAATCTCGGAAAGATGAAACCACCCAAGGTTTTGCCCTTCACCTAAAATCATTTTTTTGCTCGGATCATATTCTTCCATAAAGACGTGTTTTTCATTAGTTTCGTCTTTCCAAAAAAAATTTTGCTTCATTATCAACTTCGGGTTTTCAAGAGTGTAATCTAGCTCTTCAAGAGTTTCTCGCTTCACAGCCTGTTCGGGGGTTTCACCCGTTTCAATACCACCGCCGAAAAAAGCCCAATAGCCAGGCAACCTTTTTGCATCTTCAGCGCGGTGTTGAAGCAAAATTTTTTTGTCTTGGTCGTATAGAATAATAATAGCTACGTTTCTCGCCATATAGAAGTTCTTAAAGATAAAAGAAGAAAAAAATATTAAAAAATCCTAAATTTGAATTTCGCCTAACGTCTAAGAATATCTGATGTTTTTGTCTC
>JAURWF010000068.1 GCA_030655095.1 bacterium | reverse complement strand
CCTATTGGCTATTGGTATTTACGGGTATCTTTGAGGTAACTGAAATTATTCCTGGCTACCGTAATTGGTTTATGGCTTTTCCTTTGGCAGATGCCTGGATTGCTATCTGTTCATTGCTTGCCGGCATATTTCTTTTTCTTGGCGATAAAAAAGCTTCATTATTCGGTTTGCTCACTGGCTCTGGTTTAATATTTTTAGGACTTAATGCTTTATTATATGGCATAATAACTGGGCTCATTTTCAATCTTACCATCGATGAGATAATAGAAATTTTAATAAAACTTTACTGTCTTTCCGTGGGAACATTTTTTATTATATATTTTTGGCGTTTAAACAATGCAAAGGTTGTTAAATAAATTTAATTTAAGGTCGGATAAAATTAATTTTTAAACTACAAAACTATGAAAATACTAATTATTTTTTATTCGCTTGAAGGCACTAGCGTTGCGTTAAAAAGTGAATAAAGACGGCTGTTTTAGCGAATGCTCATCATTTCTTTGCAATTCAGTTTCAGAAAGTATAATGTTTACGGGGGTTTTCTCTAATTGAGAAACAGACAAAATTTGTAGAATTTCGTAAAGATTGCGGCTGATGCTTAATCTCTTTTTCATAATCGCCACCAAGAGAAAAGCGCACAATGCAATACAGATTTGCGTCTTGACAGCGTTAGCTGAATAGCCCCAGAATACTTCAATTTTTAAATGCTGTTTAATCCACTTGAAAAACAATTCAATCTGCCAGCGGTGTTTGTATAAGTCTGCTACTTTTTTTGCGTCTATCTCAAAATTATTTGTCAGATAAATATAATATTGATCTGTTTTCGTGTCATAATATTTTATGCGCCTTAATTTTTCCGGATAATGTTTTTTTGAATAAAAATGTTTTAGCCTGATAATCTGATCGCATCTTAATCCTACCATGCGATCAATTTTTCCTGAATACATCCGCTTGAAAGAAATGCTCTTTTTTGCGCGAATAATAAAATACGCTTTTGCTTGATTGATTTTCCATAATCTCTCGAAGTCAAAGTAGCCGCGATCCATAATATAGAACGCGCCTGCTTCGAATTCAAGAATATCCAGAAAATTAACATCATGCGTTTTTGCCTTTGTTATCAAGAAAAATGAGGGAATATTGCCCCTTAAATCTAATTGCGTATGAATTTTGACAGCGGATTTTTCATGCGTGAAATATGCCCATTTGAATGTGCTAAGGCATAGTTCAATTATCGTTGAATCAAGAGCATAAACCGCTCCTTGCAATTCAATCTTGAATTCGTTATTATTGAGATAAAGCTTGCGAGCTTTCTCAATTAATAATTGAGCGAGGTCTTGGCAAATTCTGAAATCGCGATTTTCATTAGCGCGAGTTAAAGTTGATAAAATAAATTTATTTGTTTTGAATCCTAAATGATACAACAGATTAGAATGAGCGTTTAAGCAAAGGACAACTCCGCTCAAACTTCGCAAATTAGTTAACTGTCCGAACATCATTGCCAGTAATTGGTCGCGGCAATCTAAATTGCGGATTCGTTGATTGCCCTGATAATCATCAACGAATTTATTAAATTCTCTGCGCGGTATAAACTCAATGATTTGTGCAAAAACAAATTGATCTTGGAACATAGATGATTTTATTAAAATGTTAATAAAATCATCTTACCAGATTCAAGTCGTGTACAGGTTTAAAATGCCAAATTTACTTTATTATTAGCTAAATTGTAAGGTGCGAAGTGTTGCTTAACGCAACGCTAGTGGCTTGAAGGTAATACAAAACTAATTGCAGAAAATATTGCGAAGACAATAAGCGCGGATATTTTGGAATTAAAATTAAAAAAAGAAACTTTGACCAAAGGATTTATGAAATATTTTTGGGGAGGAAAAGAAGCAATGATGAAAGCAAAACCGAAATTATTGCCTTTTGATAAAAATATTCAAGATTATGATATATTATTTATAGGTACTCCTGTATGGGCTTGGACATATGCGCCTCCACTCAACACATTATTTTCTACTTGTCAGATAGTAAATAAAAAAATAGCCATATTTTGTTGCCATGGCGGAAATAAAGGAAAAATCTTTGATCAAATGAAAAAGGTATTAGAAAACAATCAAATTTTAGGAGAAATAGATTTTCAAGATCCATTAAAAAATAATACTGATGCAAATATTCAAAAAGCAAAAAAATGGGCAGAGGATATAATGAAAATGTTAAAAAAATATGAAAAAAATACCTGATAATCAAAAATCAAAACCCCTTATAATTCGCAACAGCACTGCGGAATTTTTAATGTTTACGGCAGATGCTCGTCAGGGTGGTATTGAGGTGCGTTTTGAAGACGAAAATGTCTGGCTTACCCAGAAACTGATCGCCACGCTTTTTGAAGTTGATGTTCGAACGGTTAATGAACATTTAAAAAATATATTTTTAGAGCAAGAATTGAATGAAAGTTCAGTTATCCGGAATTTCCGGATAACTGCCAGTGATGGTAAAAGCTATGATACCAAGCATTATAATCTTGAGGCTATTATTGCCATTGGGTATCGGGTTAATTCAGAACGGGCTATCGCATTTCGTAAATGGGCAACTTTAGTGCTCAAACAATATGCCATCCGTGGCTATGTTCTGGATCGTAAGCGTCTTGAAAATGGCACTTTTCTTGGCGAAGATTATTACGATAGATTAATTGCTGAGATACGCGAGATTAGGAATAGCGAAAGAAAGTTTTATCAAAAGATAACCGATATCTATACTACAGCACTTGATTATGATGTCAATTCTCCACTAACTCACACTTTTTTCAAGACAGTCCAAAACAAGCTGCATTATGCAATACATGGTCACACTGCCGCTGAAATTATTGTTGACAGAGCAAGTGCCGAAAAACCTGATATGGGTCTTACCTCGTGGGAAAAATCGCCAACAGGTAAAATACTCAAGAATGATGTGGTGATTGCCAAAAATTATCTTGGTAAAAAAGAACTGGCTGCTTTAGATCGTGTTGTTTCAATGTATCTTGATTATGCTGAAGACCAAGCTGAGTTGAAAATCCCCATGACTATGGAGGACTGGGTGAAAAAACTAAATGCGTTTTTACAATTTAATCAGAGAGAGGTTCTCAATAATCCGGGCAAAGTATCTGCTGAAATAGCCAAAACCTTTGCCGAAAGTGAATGGGAAAAATATCGTGTAATACAGGACAAAAACTATGTTTCTGACTTTGACCGGGAAGTTAAAAAATTGCTAAATTCTAAAAATAAAAAAATATGAAAAAGAAAAATTACATTATTATTGTAACAATTATTGTTTTAGTTATTGGTGGATGTTTTATCTATCTAAGAATTCCTAAAATATTTCCATTAGAATTAGAAATTTTACTTTGTGACAAAAAAAACTATGAAGAAAGACTCCGATGTTATGCCAACATTGCTGTAAAAAGAGATGATCTATCTATTTGTGATAAGTATTTACCCGGTGTTAGCGAAATGGATGAGATTGCTCGTTCTCCAATGATTGTTAGCAAAAATTATTGTTATTTATGGATAGCAACAAAAAGAAAAGATATCTCGGTTTGTGATAAAATGCCAATGACAATTGCGAAAACCACGTGTTACGACAGCATGGCATGGTTTAAAAAAGATACTTTGATTTGCGATAAAATTCAAGATGAGGAAAGGAGATATTACTGTTATTTATCCTTAAAAAAAATAGATTTATTTTTTTGTGAAAAACTAAAAAATAAAGGGTTACAAGCATGGTGTAGAGAAGAATATTATATGCGAGAAGCTGTTAAACAACAAGATCCTTTATTGTGTGATAAAATTTTAGTAAATCCAAGACTTTCAAAAGAGTCATGTTATGCGCAAGTAGCGAGCGTAAAAAAGGATATATCAATTTGTGAAAATTTTTCAAGCGATAAAGATGATTGCTATTTACAATTAGCGCAAGTAAAACAAGATATTTCAATTTGCGCTAAAATAACGGGCGCTTATCATAAAAATTTTTGTCTTACTGATGTCAAAGCTAAATAAAAAGAAGATAAAAAAATATGAAAATACTAATTATTTTTTATTCATTTGAAGGCAATACAAAGTTAATTGCAGAAAATATTGCAAAAACAATAAATGCAGATATTCTTGAATTAAAACTAAAAAAAGAAACTACACCTAAAGGATTTATGAAATATTTTTGGGGCGGGAAAGAGGCAATAATGAAAACTAAACCAGAGTTATTGCCTTTTGACAAAAATATTCAAGACTATGATATATTATTTATAGGCACTCCTGTATGGGCTTGGACATATGCGCCTCCACTCAACACATTATTTTCTACTTGTCAGATAGTAAATAAAAAGATAGCCTTGTTTTGCTGTTGTGATGGACAAAAAGGAAAAACTTTTGATCAAATGAAAAAGGCATTAGAAAATAATCAAATTTTAGGCGAAATTGATTTTCAAGAACCACTAAAGAATAATACTGATGCAAATATTCAAAGAGCAAACAAATGGGCAGAAGATAAAAAAGCGGTTGCTTATGAAATTTTACAAGTAATGGCAAAAGAATTATAATTTTTTGTTTTTATTAAAATGCCGAAACTTAATTTAAAAATTCCGATAATTAATGCATGCGGGATATTGTCATATCTTGATATTTTTGAGAGATTAGAAAAAATGGATGCTTGTTTTGGAGCATGGCTTCCTAAATCAATTGG
>JAURWF010000067.1 GCA_030655095.1 bacterium | reverse complement strand
AAAAAAACAATATTAATTTTATGTTTATATTATCAAATAACTACCTAAAAACAGTTTTCTATCCAAAAGAGCATTTGGCAATAGAATCATAATAGAAAAAGAAATTAAAAAAAACGGAGCAGAGAAAAGAAAATTAATTTAATTAAAACTATAAATTTTAATATGGAAGATTTAAGTTTTAAATTATTTAAAGACTATAATATTTTTTAAAAAGAAATTGTAGAATATATACGAGAGAAAAAAAGAAGTTTGGCGAGTATTCAAGTATTACAGATCTCTCTCCCTGATTACAGGGTTCGAGATGACAAAAAAAACAGGGTTTGAGATGACAAAAGTGGGTTGTGAGCAGTTACAAAATTAGGAATAATAAAAATATTAAACAATAGAATATTAATTTTTTAAATTATTAATATGATGATAAAACATAAAGAGCAGAGAGTTGGGGTTTTGGTGGATGTTTCTAATATGTATCATTCTGCCAAAAACTTGTTTAAAAAGCGGGTTAATTTTGAGGAAATTTTGAAAGAAGCTGTTGCGGGACGAAAATTAATTCGTGCTACTGCTTATGTTGTAAAAACAGAGACTGAGGAAGAAATGCATTTTTTTGAAGCTTTAAGCCAGCAGGGGTTTGAAGTGCGAATGAAAGATTTACAAATTTTTGCAGGTGGCGCTAAAAAGGCTGATTGGGATGTTGGTATTGCTGTTGATGCTATTAAATTAGCAAATAAATTAGATGTAATTATTTTGGTTACAGGAGATGGTGATTATATTCCATTGGTAAATTATTTGCAAAATACTACTGGTTGTTTAGTTGAGATTATGGGATTTCGTCAAACTACTTCAGGAAAATTAATAGAAGAAGCAGATGATTTTATTAATTTAAGCGAAGATAAAAAGTTTTTATTAAAATAGATAAATAAAATAGATAAGAAATATTAAGTTAGCACAATATGCAATAAAAGGTTAAGAGTATGTATTTAATTTGCATAGAAATGTGTTATGAAAAATAATCAAAATCCAGAAAACCATATCGCCCTATTCAAAGGCAAAACAATTAGACGAACCATTTATCAAAAAGAATGGTGGTTTTCGGTTATTGATGTTATTGAAGCGTTAACAGACAGCGTTAATCCCCGTGATTATTGGTATAGAATGAAAGTACGCGTAAAGGATGAAGAAGGATTTGAACCGTCGACAGTTTGTCGACAGTTCAAATTAAGAGCACCGGATGGTAAAATGCGTGAAACAGATATTGCTGATACAGAGGGCATATTTCGCATCATTCAATCAATCCCCTCACACAAAGCCGAGCCATTTAAACGTTGGTTAGCACGTGTTGGTTACGAAAGAATTCAAGAGATTGAAGATCCTGAATTAGCTACAAAAAGGACTAAAATGCTTTATAAACTTAAAGGATACACAGACGACTGGATTGAAAAACGAATGCGTGGAATTGTAATTCGCGAAGAATTAACAGATGAATGGAAAAATAGAGGCATTAAAGAGGATGTTGAGTTTGCGATTTTGACCGCAGAAATATCTAAAGCCACATTTGATATGACGCCAAATGAATATAAAAAATTTAAAGGTTTAAAAAGAGAAAATTTGCGTGATCATATGGATGATCTTGAGTTAATTTTTTCAATGCTAGGTGAAGCCTCAACCACAAAAATTGCGCGAAGTAAAAATGCCAAAGGATTTATTGAAAATAAAATTGTTGCTCAAAAAGGTGGCAAAATTGCAGGTGATGCTAGAAAAAAGCTTGAAGTTGAATCTGGTAGTGATGTAATTACTAAGGATAATTTTTTGATAAATCCTCAGGGGATTAATAAAATAAAAAAAATAAACTAATTTAATTTAATTAAAGCTTGACTGGCAGATATTTAGTACTGTGAGAATTAGCTCATAGTCTACAATCTGCTTGCCAAGCATAAGTAAGTCCATAAAGTCAAAAGTCCATAAAGTCAAAAGTTATAAAAACTTCAATGACTTTATAGACTTTATAGACTTTATAGACTTTTGACTAACTTTATGAACAATGAAAAAGTGTTTAGTTGCGAGTGGCTTGGTAGAACTCTTACTATTAAAACTGGCAAATTGGCCAAACAGGCTGATTCAGCGGTAATTGTGCAGTATGGAGACACCTCTGTTTTAGCTACTGTTGTTGAAGCAAAATATGAACGACCTGGAGTTGATTTTTTTCCATTGATGGTTGAATTTGAGGAAAAACTTTATGCAGCAGGAATTATTAAAGGTTCTCGTTGGATTAAGCGCGAAGGACGACCATCAGATGAAGCTGTCCTTGCAGGCAGAATGATTGACAGGACGATTAGACCTCTTTTTTTGGATGATTCAAAAAAAGACATTCAGGTTATGATTACTGTTTTATCAGCTGATTTACAAAATGATCATGACATTGTTTCTTTAGTCGCTGCTTCGGCTGCCTTGGCTATTTCTGGAATAAATTGGAATGGTCCAATTAGCGGTGTTCGTGTTGGTCGTGTTGATGGGAAATTAATTTTTAATCCTACTTATGCTGAACGGGAAAAAAGCGATCTAGATTTGATAGTAGCAGGAACGGAAAAGAAAACTATTATGATTGAGGCCAGCGCTAGCGAAATTAATGAAGAAGAAATGTTAAAAGCTATATTAGCTGGCCAAAAAGAATTACAAAAACCAATTGAATTAATAAAAGAGCTTAAAAAAAATGTAAGTGCTAAAGTTAAAACTTTGCCTAAAAAATTAATTAATGAAGATGAGATTAAAAGTCTTGCAGAAAAAGAAAAAGTTTTTATTTTGGCTAAAGATTGGCTCAATAGTAATATTAAAAAAATTCTTTTTGATAAAACTTATTATACTAAAGGCGAACGTAAATTAGCTGTAAATGTTATTAAAGAAGATTTGGAACAATATTTATTTGATAAAGATATAAATAAAGATTTTCGTGCTCAGGCAATTAGTGGATTAGTTGAAAAGATGGTTGAAGCGGAGGTTACTAAAGCTATTTTAGAAGATAAATGTAGAGTTGACGGTAGAGCGTTGGATGAAATTAGAAATTTAGAAGCTGAAACAAATATTTTACCACGCATTCATGGTTCAGGTCTTTTTGATCGAGGTGAAACGCAAGTTTTGTCTATTGTTACTTTAGGCGCGCCTGGATTAGAGCAGTCTCTTGAAGGAATAGAGGGAGTCGGAAGTAAAAGATATATGCATCATTACAATTTTGCGCCATTTTCTGTTGGCGAGGCAAAACCTTTAAGAGCAACTGGAAGACGAGAAATTGGACACGGTGCTTTGGCTGAAAAAGCTTTATTGCCACTTTTGCCATCAAAAGAAGAATTTCCTTATACAATACGAGTAGTTAGTGAAACATTAGGTTCAAATGGTTCTTCATCAATGGCAGCAACTTGTGGTTCTAGTTTGGCTTTGATGGATGCCGGTGTTCCTATTAAAAAAGCAGTAGCAGGAATTGCAATGGGATTAGCTTCAAATGACGATATGAGTCAATGGGAAATTTTAACTGATATTCAAGATTTGGAAGATGGAAAGGGTGGTATGGATTTTAAAATTGCTGGGACAGCTGACGGAATAACAGTTATTCAATTAGATACCAAAACTGAAGGTCTAACAGAAGAAATAATAGAAAAAACTTTAATTGCATCAAAAATTGCTAGATTAAAAGTTTTAAATGTAATGAATGATGCGATTATTTCATCAAGATCTGATTTATCTCCTTATGCACCAAGGATTACTAGTTTTAATATTCATCCTGATCGTATTAGAGAGGTTATTGGCACAGGAGGTAAAGTTATTAATGAAATTATTGCTGCGACAGGCGTTTCTATTGACATTGATGACGATGGGTTAGTTATGGTTTGTGGCACTGATGCCTCTAAATGCGAGGAAGCTGTTTTATGGATTAAAAATATTATTCGTGAATTTGTTGTCGGAGAAACTTTTACAGGCAAAGTTGTTAGAGCGCTTGACTTTGGAATATTTGTGGAATTAACACCTGGTCACGATGGAATGGCTCATGTAAGTGAATTAGCTCCTTACAGAATTGGTCAAATAAGTAGTTTTATTAATATCGGAGAGGTTGTTACTGTTAAAATTAAAGAGATAGATGAAAAGGGACGAGTTAATTTAACAATGAAAGGCTTGGTAGAAAATGAACATCTTTGGAAAGATGAAAAAGGCAAAGAAACTGGTGGCGGGTTTGGTGGCCAAAGAGTTAGTGGTGGCGATAATGATAGGCATGGTGGTTATAATAATAGAGGACGAGATAGAAGATAAAAATATTTTAAATAAAAAAACGTCCCAATTTATTGGGCGTTTTTTTATTTAAAAAAGATAGAATAATAATTTTTTCTATGGTAGAATAAAAATGTTAAATATGATATTCGGCGACAGATTCTTTATAGACTTTAGATTGGTAGCCCAGAGATTGCCGCGCTTTGATTACAAAGCTCGCAATGACAATGTTTTTACTTTATAGACTTTTGACTTTTTACTTTTGACTTATTCCCTTATGTCTTCAAAAATTTTATCAGCGGCGGTGACTGGTTTAGATGCAGAACTTATAGAAGTTGAAGCAGATACTTCCAGCGGTCCGTTGGGATTTTTTTCTATTGTTGGCTTGCCTGATACAGCTGTCTCTGAATCAAGAGAACGAGTAAGAAGCGCTATTAAAAACTCTGATCTTAAGTTTCCTAGAATAAAAGTAACAGTTAATTTAGCTCCAGCTGATTTAAGAAAACAAGGGCCAAGCTATGATTTACCGATCGCCATCAGTATTCTTAAAGCAACCAATAGAATTGCTACAAATCAATCTTTTTCTGATTGTCTTTTTGTTGGCGAATTAGCTTTAGATGGACAATTAAGATCAGTTAATGGCATTTTGTCTATTGCTTTAATGGCGCAAAAGAAAAAAATAAAAACGATTTTTGTGCCTACTGCTAATGCTGGAGAAGCAAATTTAGTCAAAGGTTTAGATGTTATTGCAATAAAGAATTTAACTGAATTAGTGGAACATCTTGAAGGAAAAAAAATACTTAAACCTGAAGCTCCTAGTGAATTTAATTTTTCTAATGTTGAAATTCTTTTTGACATGGCGCATATTAAAGGACAAGAACATGTTAAACGAGCAATGGAAATTTCTGCGGCTGGCGCTCATAATATACTTATGAGCGGACCTCCTGGGTCAGGCAAAACTTTAATTGCTCGCACTATGCCGTCAATTTTGCCAGATTTAACGCTTGAAGAAGCTCTAGAATTAACTAAAATTTATTCTATAGCAGGTCAATTACCAGCTGATACAGCGCTTGTAACGTCTAGACCTTTTCGTTCTCCTCATCATACTGCCTCAGGTGTTGCTTTAGTTGGCGGAGGAACATGGCCACGACCAGGAGAAATTTCTTTAGCTCATCGTGGAGTATTATTTCTTGATGAATTTGCTGAATTTCCTCGCCAGATTTTAGAAAATTTACGCCAGCCATTGGAAGATGGAGTAATTCATGTAAGTAGAGCAGCTGGTAATCTTAATTTTCCCGCTAAATTTATTTTAATAGCAGCGAGTAATCCATGTCCGTGTGGTTTTGCAGGCGATAATGAAAAAAATTGTACTTGCTCACCATTACAAATAAGTAATTATAAGAAAAAAATTTCTGGGCCAATACTTGATAGAATTGATTTGCACATAGAAGTACCTCGTGTTAAATTTGATAAATTAACTTCAATTAGTGATAGTGAAAATTCAAAAGTTATTAAAAAACGTGTTCAACAAGCTAGAGAAATTCAGCAAAAAAGATTTGTAAATCAGCCGTTTATTACTAATTCAGAAATGTCTTCAGAAATAGTTAAAAAATTTTGCCAATTAGACAATGTTTCTATTAATTTAATGCGCAACGCTGTTGAACAAATGCATTTATCTGCTAGAGCGTATTTTCGTATTTTAAAATTAGCCAGAACTATTGCAGATTTAGCTAATATAGACAAAATTTTAACTTCGCATATTGCAGAAGCGTTGCAATATAGACCAAAGGAGTAATTGTTTTTTTAAAAATAAGCTTTGTGTTATAATACTTTTAGTTATTAAATAATTAAAAGTAAGATATTTATGAAAAAAAAATTAATAATTTTATCTATTTTTTTTGTTTTTATTATTACCTCTGGTTTTGGTTGCAAATTAACTGATAAAAAAACGCAAGAAGCTATGAAACCAGTTGTTCTTGAATATTGGCATGTTTGGGATAGTCCAGATGCTTTTGATGGAATTTTAGCAGAATATAAAAAACTACACCCATTTGTCACTATTAATTATAAAAAATTACGTTATAGCGAATATGAAGAAGAATTAATTAACGCTTTAGCTGAAGATCGTGGGCCAGATATTCTTTCACTTCCTAATACTTGGATAAAAAAATATCAAAGCAAAATAGTTCCAATGCCAGCTACTATTACTATGGCTTATCCTGTAACTAAAGGAACATTTAAAAAAGAAGTTATTCCTGAAATGCGAACTAATAAAAGTATTTCTTTAAAAGATATAAAAAATAATTTTGTTGATGTAGTTTATGATGATGCTGTTATTAAAATTGTTGATGCAAAAACTAATAAAGTAGAGGAGCGAGTATTTGGACTGCCACTTTATATGGATACGCTCGCATTATTTTATAATAAAGATTTGTTTAATAATGCGGGAATAGCTCAGCCACCAGTTTTTTGGAATACAGAATTTCAGCAAGATGTAAAAAAAATGACCAAACAAGATACCAAAGGTCAAATTATTCAATCAGGAGTAGCTCTGGGTGGAAGTGCTAATATTAGTAGATATAGCGATATTTTATCCGTTTTAATGATGCAGTCTGGAGCAGTTATGATGGAAGATAGTGGACAAGTTGCATTTAATAAAATGCCCGAGACACTTAATCAACAACAGTCTGCCCCAGGGATTGAAGCTTTACGATTTTATACTGATTTTTCTAATCCAGCTAAAGAAGTTTATAGTTGGAATAAAGATCTTAATGATTCTTTAACTATGTTTACGCAAGGTAAGCTTGCTATGTTTTTTGGTTATTCATATCAATTACCACAGATCCGTTCTCTCGCTCCTAAGCTAAATTTCGGGATTGCTAAATTGCCACAAATAGAAGGAAATCCGCAAAGCATTAATTTTGCTAATTATTGGATGGAAACAGTTTCTAGTAAAAGTAAAAATGCTGATGTAGCTTGGGATTTTATTCAATTTGCTACACAGGCAGAGCAAGCTAAATTGTATTTAGACGCAACTAAACGACCAACAGCTTTACGTTCTTTAATTGGTGGTCAATTAGAAGGTGAGGATACAAGTATATTTGTTGAGCAAGTTTTAACTGCTAAGAGTTGGTATAAGGGAGCTAATGCCAATGCGATGGAAACTATTATTGGCGAAATGATTGATTCTGTAATGGCAGACAAAGATAAAATAGAAAATATTATTAATTTAGGCGCACAAAAAATTCAACAAACAATAAATCTATAAAGTCTTAAAAAATTTACAATGAGGTTAAAAAAAGCTAGTGAAAACGATTTGTATGAAATTTCTCTAAAATCTTCAGAGGCAGAAGAAAAAGAAGTTTTTATTTTTGAAAAAGGAGAAATGGCTGATTTGTTTAGTAAAATTAAAGCAGAAAAATTAAGAAATAATTTTTTAAAAAATAACATTAAAGTAAAACAAATAACAAACATACCAACACTGCCAAAATTTACTGAAAATGATGAATTTGTGAATAAAGTAATGACATTTCGTTATGTTCCAAAAGATATTTTTTCCATAGAAAATGAAATATTAATATTTGATAATATTATTGCTATTTACAACAAAAAGGAGTTGTTAATTATTGAAGACAAAAAATTTGCTGTCAATCAAAAACAATTATTTATGAATATTTGGGATCAAGGTCAGTCTCCAAATCTTGGTTTTGAATATAAACCAAATCATTCTTTCTATAAAAATTTGGATTATTATATCAATGGTTTACAAATTATTGTTTGGCCAGATGCTGATGCAAAAGAATCATATAAAGATTTTTCAAAACAGCAGCTTAGAGAATATATAAAAAATATAATTTTGTTAGATAAAGATTATTATAATAATGCTACTTATATAATTGCTTTTATATGGTCATTGAAAGGAGAAAAAATGATTGATATATGGAAATTTAATGACAACCATGTTGATGACAGATCTGGCCCTTTGAGTGACGTAAAGGTTTATAGAGAAGGAAAATTTTGTAATAATTTAGGTCTTGCAAGTGGAAATACATTAATAGTTTTAGGTTGTGAAGAAAAACTCAGAAGACAATCAAAGAATTTAAAGAGTTATTTAAATGGACATGGGCCTAAATTACCTTTAGAAATTATGAATGGAAAAGATTTTTTTGGATAAAAAAATATTATTGGATAGTTCTATGTTTAAAAATTAAAAATTTGTTTTACGAATTGCTTATTTTATTTTTGAATTGAAAAACAAAATTTAATTATAAAAAAACAATTATTTTTGAAGATAAAGAGTATTTTAATCAAGAAGCATTTTCTGAAATTATAGAATTGATAAAAGCAATTTAAAAAGATGACAATAATTTTAAACATATGAACGAACTTATAAACATAAAAGTAATTCAGAAAGATTTTAATGGTGAAAAGAAAAGATTTGTTAATGCCAGAGAATTATATAAATGGCTGGGTGTTGGCAGAGATTTTTCTAATTGGATAAAAGATAGAATTGAAAAATATGATTTTGTAGAAAATCTTGATTATTTTATAGCCTTTGCCAAATTTGGCGAAGGGCTAAAACCTAACAAAACTGGCAAAATTATTGATTCTGATACTGGAACGATTTTGCCTAAAGATTATATTTTTTCTGTACGGCTCAATTAGGGGTTTCAAATTATTTATTAATTTAGAATTTTACTATGAAAAAGTATTCTACAATTTGTGCTTTATTTTTTGTTTTTTTGTTTTTTGTAGTTGTTAATATAAATATAGCAAATGCAGTAGATATTTTACCAACAGCTGGTAAAGAGTCAGGTGATTATTCTTTAGATGACATGGTTCAAGTTGCTGTAAATGTTTCTAAGTGGTTATTGGGAATAGTTGGTTCATTGGCTTTAGTGATGTTTGTGTATGGTGGGGTTATTTTCTTAATTTCTGCTGGCAATAGCGAGCAAGTAAAAAAAGGTCAGCAAATTATTTTTGGCGCAATAATTGGATTAGTATTAGTTTTTACCAGCCATGCTATTATTCAGCTAGCATTTACTGCTTTAGATATTAAAGGTGGAAAAGCAGGAGAATGGAGCACAAGTGGTTGGTTTAAAGAGTAAATAAATTTTTAATTTTTAATTTTTGTAATTTTATAAATAATTTGTAATTTTATAATTTAAAAAATTTACTATGATTCCATTTGTTTCTAATAAACTTTTTTTAGATAGTGAAACAGTTGCTGAGCAATTACGTCGTGCTAGACAAAATAAAAAAATCAAATTAGAGCAAGTGGCAAAAAAATTAAATATTAACTATAAATATCTCAATGCTTTAGAAAAAGGCGATTATGATAAATTGCCAAAAGGAGTTTATTGTAAGAACTTTTTAAAAGAGTATTCTATTTTTTTAGGGCTTAATTATTCAGAATTGGTTGTTGCTTATGAGCTGGAAGCAAATGTTTATCAGCCTAGAGAAGAAAAAGAAGTATTTTCCAAACAGTTAGCCAAAAAGCAATATTTTTGGAGCATGCCAAAAGTTATAAAAAACTTTTTAATTATTATTGTTGTTGCTATTTGCTTTGCTTATTTAGGATTTCGTTTAAATAAAATTATTGTTGCGCCCGATTTGCTAATTACAAGTCCAGTTGATAATTTTATTACTCAACAGTCTGTTATTGAAGTGTTGGGCAAAACAGAAGCTGAAGCAGGAATAACTATTAATAATGAAACAATTTTAAGTGATATTCACGGAAATTTTAGTAAAACTGTCAATTTAAAAAATGGATTAAATGTTATTACTATTACAGCCAGTAAAAAATATAGTAAAAGCAGAACAATAGTTAAACAAGTTTTGGTAAAAGAAAAATAATATATGTCTAGTTCAATTTACGCAACTTTGAAAAAATATTTTGGTTATGACGAGTTCAGGCCATTGCAAATAGATATAATCAATAGTGTTTTAGCTAATAAAGATAATTTTGTTTTAATGCCGACAGGTGGTGGTAAATCGCTTTGTTTTCAGTTGCCTGCTTTAGAATTGTCTGGATTAACGCTTGTTATTTCACCTCTTATTGCTTTAATGAAAGATCAAGTTGATTCGCTAAAAGCCAATGGAATAGCTGCTGAATTTATTAATTCTTCTTTATCTGCTAGAGAAATTATATGTTTACAAGATCAAGCTTTGAGCGGAAAATTAAAGATTCTTTATATTGCGCCAGAGCGAATGAGTTTAGATAGTTTTAAAATGTTTTTAAAAAATTTGGATATTAGTCTAATTGCTGTTGACGAAGCACATTGTATTTCTGAATGGGGACATGATTTTCGACCTGATTATCGTAATTTAAGAATGTTAAAAAAGTTATTTCCCCAAACGCCGATTATTGCTTTAACAGCAACTGCTACTGAAAAAGTGCGACAAGATATTTTGAAAGAATTAGGAATAGAACAAGCTAAAGTTTTTATTTCTAGTTTTAATAGACCTAATCTTAATTTGAGCGTTATTAAGAAAAAAAATGCTTTGGAAAAACTTTTAATATTATTAAAAAAATATAAAGATGAATCAATAATTATTTATTGTTTTTCTCGCAAAGATACAGAAAATTTATCCAATGAATTAAATAGCGAAGGTTTTAAAGCGCGAGCATATCATGCAGGACTTGAGGCCGAAAAACGTAGAAGAACACAAGATCTATTTATTAAAGATGAAATAAATATTATTGTGGCAACTATTGCTTTTGGTATGGGGATAGATAAGCCAGATGTTCGTTTAGTTGTTCATTACACTTTTCCTAAATCTTTGGAAGGTTATTATCAGGAAGTTGGTCGCGCTGGTCGTGATGGTCTGCCAAGCGATTGCGTTATGTTTTATACTTATGCAGATGCGCGAAAACATAAGTTTTTTTTAAATGAAATAGTAGATGAAAAAATAAAGAAACAAGCTGAACGTAAATTAGACGAAGTTATGAAATATGCTGAATTGAAATCGTGTAGACGACAGTATATTTTAAATTATTTTGGAGAAACATATTTAGAAAAAAATTGTAAAACTTGTGATTGTTGTAATACTGAAAAAACTACTTTTGATGCGACAATTATTGCTCAAAAAATTCTCTCAGCTATTTTAAGGACTGATAGCCGTTTTGGAGCTGGTTACATAATTAATATGTTGAAAGGGAAATTAACAGATAGAATGTCTGATTTAGGGCATAATAAATTATCAGTTTTTAATATTGTTAATGATTTTAGCAATGATGAATTGCGAGAAATAATTGACCAACTTATAAAGCATGATTTAATTACTAAAACTGGCGGAGAGTACCCAATTTTAATTATTACTGCTAAAGGGCATCGATTTTTAACACAAAAAGAAAAGATTGAGCTTACTGCGATGCCAACTAAAGAGATTGACGAAGAAAGAAGAACTGAAAATTTAACATACGATCAGGGATTATTTGCTAAACTTCGTGTTTTGCGTAAACAAATTGCTGATAAGATGAATGTTCCTCCGTTTGTAATTTTTAGTGACGCCTCACTTCAAGAAATGGCTTATTATTTTCCAGCTAACTCTGAGAATTTTTCATTGATTGGTGGAGTGGGTAGTCGTAAACTTGAAAGTTTTGGTAAAGATTTTTTAAAAGTAATTATTGAACATATAAAAGAAAATAATTTATTAAGCAAAGAAATATACAAAAGCAGAGTTAGAAAAAAAGCGGCTATTTATAAGCAAGCGCTTGATAAAGATACTTCATCTGCTACAATTGATTTATTAAATAGGAAGTTGACCATTATTGATATAGCCAAAGCTCGTGGTCTTGCGCCATCAACGATTATTTCGCATATTGAACGTCAAATAGACTTAGGAACTAAACTTAATTTAGAATATTTAAAACCGCGTCAAGCCGTTTATGAAAAAATAAAAACAGCTTTTCAGCAATGTGGTGATGAAAAGTTACGACCAGTATTTGAATATTTAAACGAAGAATATGATTACGAAACAATAAAATTAGTACGGCTAATAATGAAAGCATAGGGACTAATATAGAGACTTAGTCTCTATATTATAAATTTATTAATTTTTTAAAAGCTAAAAAGCTAAAAAGCTAAAAAGCTAACTTATTATGGCTGAACAAAATTTAATGGAAAAAATTATCTCTTTATGCAAACGTCGTGGGTTTGTTTTTCCTAGTTCGGAAATTTATAATGGGTTTTCCGCAATTTATGATTACGGACAATACGGAGTGGAACTGTCAAATAATATTAAGGCTGTTTGGTGGCGAGCAATGGTTCAGCTGAATGATAATATTGTTGGACTTGATTCAAGTATTTTTATGAATCCGAAAATCTGGGAAGCCAGCGGGCATGTTTCTGGATTTTCCGATCCATTATCTGAATGCAAAAGTTGCCATTCACGATTAAGAGTTGATCATTTGTTAACAGCAATTAATATTCAAGC
>JAURWF010000066.1 GCA_030655095.1 bacterium | reverse complement strand
GAAAAATCATCTAAGTCATATCAACAAAATGTTATTGGTGTAATTTCTACTGAACCAGGCGTGTTATTAGGTAAAGATGCTACTAGCTCCAAGCCAGTTGCTTTAGCAGGAAGAGTGCCAGTTAAAATTTCAACAGAAAATGGAGAAATAAAAACTGGAGATTTTTTAACCTCAGCATCTTTAACTCCAGGAGTAGCGATGAAAGCAACAAAATCAGGAATGATTATTGGAATGGCTTTAGAATCTTACAATAATTCTGAAATTGGCAAGATTACAGTCTTTGTTAATCCTCATTGGGTATTAGGCGCTCTTACTGAAGACGGTACTATTGCTAGCAATGAAGAAAATCAAATTAAAAATGAAGAATTAGGAATTGTAGATAGTTTTGTTGAAAAAGTAAAACAAGCGCTTGCTTCTCTTGGGTTGGTTGTAGAAAATGGTGTTGCAAAAGCGAGAGAGATAATGGCTGAGAAAATAACTGCTAAAAAAGTAGAGACAAGAGAACTTCAAATGATTGATAAAGCTACTAATGAGACTTATTGTTCTTGGATTGAAAATGGCGAATGGGTAAAAGTTAAGGGTAAATGTGAGACAACAACAGAAGCTAAGGCAGAAGTTAAAACAGAAGCAATAGAAACAGTAGAAAGTCCTCTTGTGCCAATTGTGCCAATTACGCCAGAACCAGTTAAACCAGCAGTTGAGTCAGTAGTTGAATAATAAAATAGTAAATTTAGTGGATATAAATAAAGGGCACTATACTTATATGGCGTCCTTTATGATTTACACGTAATTGCTCACTGACCCTATTCTGTTGTTTTAAATTCCGTCCATTTTGTTATCTTGAAACCCATCCCTTTGTCATCTCGAACTCTGTAATCAGAGTGAGAGATCTATAATACTTGAACACTCACCCAACTTCTTTTTTTTATCTCTCATATATATTCTGCAATTTTTTTCTTCTCTACTTAAATTACTAATAATATAAACATAGAATTGATATTGTTTTCGCATTTTAATTAGATGGGTGAAATTAATGAGCTATTACAGATCTCTCATCATGATTACATGGTTTCGAGATGACAAATGGAGGGGATTATAAGGTTTGAGATGACAAATGGAGGGGATTATAAGGTTTGAGATGACGAAGAAGAATGGGGTCAGTGAGCAATTACATTTACACTATTTGCTAATGCGTTAAATCTTTGTTAAGTTTGTTAAATATAAATAATCTAAAATTTAATTTATGTCTTTATCTATTGGAATTGTTGGATTGCCTAATGTTGGTAAGTCAACTTTATTTAATGCGCTAACAAAAAAGCAAGTTGAAGCGTCTAATTATCCTTTTTGCACTATTGATCCGAATGTCGGAGTTGTAAAAGTGCCAGATGAAAGACTTGCTAAATTAGCTGAAATGTCTAAGCCTAAAAAGATTATTTCAACAACAATTGAGTTTGTTGATATTGCAGGCTTGGTTAAAGGCGCGCATCTTGGAGAAGGATTGGGTAATAAATTTTTAGCGCATATTAGAGAATGTGATGCTATTTGTGAAGTCGTTCGTGAGTTTAAAGATAAAGAAGTTATTCATGTTAATAATAAAATTGATCCAATAGGAGATAAAGAAACGATAAATATAGAATTGATTTTTGCTGATTTAGCAATAGCGCAAAAAAGATTGGAAAGAATAACTAGAGATGCTAAAAGTGGTGATAAAAAAGCTATTGCTTTAAAAAATATATTAGAAAAAATAGTTCAAGAATTATCAGCGGGAGTAGCTATTCGCGAGATAGATTTAAGCAACGAAGAAAAAGAGCAAATTAAAGATTTATGTTTTTTAACAGCCAAGCCAATTATTTATGTATTAAATGCTGATGAGAAAACACAAGAAATAGAAACAAAATGGGATGGTAAAGTAATAAAAATTAATGCGATGCTTGAGTCTGAAATTGCTAGTTTGAGTGAGGACGAACAAGCTGAATATATTAAAGAATTAGGTTTAAAGCAAAGTGGTTTAGATAAATTAATTAAAGAGGCTTACGAAAGTTTAGGATTAATTACTTTTTTGACAACAGGACCAGATGAAACAAGGGCGTGGACAGTTAAGCAAGGTGCTAAAGCTCCACAGGGCGCAGGGGTAATTCATACTGATTTTGTAAAAGGCTTTATTAGAGCAGAAGTTATTAATTGGCAAAAATTAATTAAAGCAGGATCTGAAGCAAAAGCAAGAGAGTTAGGTTTAATTAGAACAGAAGGAAAAGATTATGTAATACAAGATGGAGATGTTTGTAACTTCTTAGTAGCGTAAAAATAAGGCATGTCTTGTTTTTACAATGCTACGTTTTTTTTAAAATAACAATTTCTCTGAAAACTATTTGATTTGGTCGGCCGTAGATAATTGTTTGTCTATCAGTAAGTTTTATTTTTTTATTATTTAATAATTCTAAAGGCAATGGGTTGATAATTTTAAAATTATTTAAAATAGGATTAAGATAATTTTGTTTTTGATGTAAATAAAAAATAGGCCAGATCATAACGACTACTCCATTCGGTTGTAAAATTTTATCAAATTCGATTAGAGCTTTACTGTATAAATCATTTAATTCTTCAAGGACTTGTTTAATTTCTATTTTACCTCGTTGAGGACCTAAATAAGGCTCAGTAATTATTGCATCAATAAAATTAGGTTTAATAGTTTTAGATAATTCTTTTACACTTATATTAAATAATTGATAATTGATAATTGATAATTGATAATTGTTTTGTATCCAGTTAATATTTATTTTTGTGTCATCAATAGCTTTTTGAGAAATGTCAGAGCCAATTAAATTTTTATAACCCATAAGCATCGCTTCTGTTAAAATAGTGCCAGAACCGCAAAAAGGGTCCAAAATGGTTTTTTCCGGAGAAATATTAGCTAAATTAATCATAATTTGCGCTAATTTTGGTGGAATCATTCCAGAAAGATCATCGCGTGCCGGTCTGCCATAATCTCTGAAAGAAAGCTCTTTAAAAGGTTGAACAGCGAGAGTTTGACCAATTAATATTTTATTGTTAGTTTCAATTAAAATAATTTCTATTCCTTTGCTTGTTAATTTATTTTGTTCAACAACTACGCTGGATAGTGTTGCTTCGTTGCTAGTGACCCAACGACAGTTAATTCCAATATCTTGCAGAGACCTTTTGATATCTAAGCCAAGCCCTTTTTCTTTTATTGTTTTAACGTCATAGCAAGAAATACCAAATTTAAATTTACCAACGATTTCTTTTTTTTCAATCATTAGCAAAATATTTTTTAATATTTTGCGATAATCTCTTTTATCAATTTGATTATTTATTTCTCCTATTTTAATTGTTCCGCCAAGTTTTTTAATTATTTCTTGCGCTTGAATGTCTTTTTGACTATCAAGTATTAATATTTGATTATTAATAATCTCCGGAGTGTCAGAAAAAACCGATGTAATTTCGGCGATAGATAATGTTGGATTGCTACCCAAAACAAAAAAGTATTTCATAATTAGTTATTAGCACAAAAAGTTAATTTCCGAAAGTCATAAAATTAGAACTCTCGTATTTTTTTACTGCTTGATTAAATATTATTATTGAAAAAATAAACCAGAATACTGCAAGAATGCTTATTAATAAAAGTTTTTCTAAAGAAACATCTTTTATTGCCTCAACTGGTAAAGTGCCGATTAAAAGCGATGGAATTATAAATGTAAAAATAAATCTCATTACTCCCTGAAAAGCGCCACCATGAAACATCGCTGGTGTAAAAAATAATTCAAAAAAACTACTCGCGACAGAATTAGCGTCAATAAAGAAAAAGCTAATTGAATAAATTATTATTGCTATTGATAAAAATACAGATATTGAAATCATAGTAAAAAATAGTATAAGTAAAATTTGATAAATACTTGCATGAATAAGAAAAATATAAATACACATACATACAATTCCAAAAACAATATCACCGAGGGCAGAAACATTAAATGCCGATGTCGCAGTTCTAATAAGTAAATTTTTTGGTGAAAGCATAAAGCGATCAAATGCTCCTGAAGATGTATAGTCGGCAAGTTTTATAATTCCATATCCAGCAGAAAATACAAAACCAAAACATAAGGCAATAAAACCTTGCAAGCAAATTATATCAACCGCTGTCCAGCCTCCAATAATCCCGACTGACTTTACAAAAAATATCCACAGAGTAATAAATGCTATGTTATTTATAAACATACCAATAATATTAGTTAAAAAACTTGTGCGAAGTTCCGCACTGTTTTGAATATTCTTTTTTATTGAATATAATGCAAAAGATAATTCTTTTAGCATAAAAATTATTGTAATTATTTATATTTTTTTTCTTTTTTTTGTCATCTCGAACTCTGTAATCAGAGTGAGAGATATATAATACTTGAATACTCACACAACTTATTTTTTTGATCTCTCGTGTATATTCTGCAATTTTTTCTTGAGAAATATTATAGTCTTTAAATAATTTTGAACTTAAATCTTCTATATTAAAATTTATAGTTCTTAGATAGTTGCTAATAATATAAACATAAAATTGATATTGTTTTTGTTTTAATTAGATGGTGCTAAATAATGAACTATTACAGATCTCTCACCCTGATTACAGGGTTCGAGATGACAAAAGGGATGATTATTATTTAGAATTTTTAAACTTTTTTAACCGCCGTTTATAGATATTTTTTTCTTTGCTTCTTTAAATATAAAATAAATAATTAAGCCTGATAAAATAATCCAAAATAATTGAATGCCAATAAGTTGATACCAATTTGTTTGCCAAGTTTTATAAACTGTATGTGTTACAAATTGCGAAGCGCCAAATGGACTATATAAAGCTATTTTTAACATAAATGCTGGAAATAAAGCAATAGGAAGATATGATCCACCAAGAAGCATGATTGTTTTATCAACAATCCAAAATATCGGATTTATATCCTCTACCCAAAAAGATAAAAGGCCAACAATTGTGTATAGGAACAATGAAAGTATCGCCCCACAAATAAAAGTTAAAATTAATGTCGGAATAAAGATGCCGATAGTCATTGTTGGAGGAAAACCAATTGTAAGCGCCGTAACAACAGTGGCTAATATTGTTATTATGATAAAAGAATATATGCCAGAGCCGATTTGCCACCATATTCTATATGAAAGATAAGAGATTGGTTTGCTAAATAGAATTTCAACATTTCCAGTTTGGATATCTTTCATAAACTCTCTGGAGATACTTCGTAAATTTAATAATGAAAATGCGAAGTAGAAAAAAATACTCCATGAGGCGAAAAGAAAAGTCGTATTGTTTATAATCCCATTATTTAACCTAAAAACATGCCAATATAGAGCTAATAATACTCCACATCGCGCAAAAATTACGATAGTATCTACAATAAGTTTATTAGGATATTGAATACTATTTTTGATAAGCGTCTTTAATATTTTGATTGGTAGCCTAAGTTTTTTATAAAGCTTTTTCATAAATATGTCTGATAACAGTTTCAAGGTCAGCGTTATATACATCAATGTCTTCAACTTCAAACAAGTCAAGCAATTTTTTCAAAGATTTTTGAACGGTAATTTTGTTAATATCAATAATAACAGTAATTTTATTTTTATCTTTTGAAGAATAATTTATGCCTTCTGGGAGTTTAGGAAAATTATTAAAATTATTTAGCGCAATAAGATCAATATATTTTTCATAAATAAAAGTTTTTGCTAAATTTTGTGTAGGCAAATCTTTTATTATTATTCCATGATTGATAACTATTGTTCTTTCGCAAAGAGATTCAATGTCGCCGACATCATGAGAAGTTAAAAAGATTGTTGTATTTTCTTCATTGTTTATTTTTAGTAATAAATCGCGAAGTGATTTTTTTGCAACAACATCAAGTCCGATTGTTGGTTCATCAAGTAGTATAATTTTGGGCTTATGAATTAAAGAAGAGGCAACTTCTGCTCTCATCCGTTGTCCAAGGGAAAGTTTCCTAACAGGCTGATTGATAAATGATCCAAGATCAAAAAGTTTTATAAGTTCCGCAATTCTTTTTTTAATTTCTTTTTCAGGCATATCATACATAACTCCAAAAAATTCCAGAGAATCAGTAAGAGGAAGGTTCGGCAAAAGTTGTGAACGTTGACCAAAAACCGTGCCAATTTGATAAGCAAGTTTTTTTCTATCTTTTGTTGGATCAAAACCAAGAATATCTATTTTTCCAGAAGTTGGGAAAAGTATTCCAGTAAGCATTTTTATTGTAGTAGATTTGCCAGCGCCATTTGGACCGATAAATGCTATTCGTTCGCCATTTTTAACAGAAAAAGAAATATCATCAACAGCAATAATTTCTTTAGTTTCAGGAGAAAATAAATTTTTTAACCAACCAGAAGATGGATTCTTTTGAGAAAAAGAAAATTTTTTTGTAAGATTAGATACTGTGATGGAATTGGAGCTCATAATAAAATTATCTTAGCATAAAATATTTATTTATAGAAATTACATCTTAATTGGGTCTGTTAAATTTGCTTTTTTGTTTTTAAAATAGTAAATTAAAGATAATGCAAAGTGTAAAATTAATGATAAATTTTTATTAATTAATAATTTGTATGTAATTAATAATTGATTTTTATGATAATTTTTTTAAGTGGAAAAATAAAAAATAAAGGTAAAGATTATATTATTTTAGAAACTAATAATATTGGCTATAAAGTTTTTGTGAGCCAGATTTTTTTTGCCGAATTAGAGATTGATCAAGTGGTTGATTTATATACTCATCAATATGTTCGCGAAGATGCTTTGGATTTGTATGGACTTAGATCATTGGAAGAGTTGGAATTTTTTGAATTGTTAATTTCTATTTCAGGTATTGGCCCTAAGTCGGCCTTGGGAGTGTTGTCTGTCGCGGGAATCGATGATATTAAAGAGTCAATTGTGTCTGGTGATTCTGCATTATTAACAAAAGTATCTGGCATAGGCAAAAGAATAGCTGAAAGGGTTGTTTTAGAATTAAGAGATAAAATAGATAAAATTGATTTTGTTAATAAAAAAACTGGCAAAACTATTGGCGCAAATAGCGATGAAATTGATGGTTTATTAGCTTTGGGCTATTCTATTTTTCAAGCTAGACAAGCACTGTCAGCTGTTGATCCTAAAATTATAGAAAGCGGAGAAAGAATTAAACAGGCATTAAGAAATTTAGGAACGTAGGAACAGGGCACTGCCCTGTTCCTACGTTCCGTTCCTAAATCGCCCTGTTGCCATTCCAGCACGAACAGGGCAATGCCCTGTTCCTACGTAAATTATAAAATTACAAAATTATAATGAAAATAATTATTTTAACAAATAAACAGCAACTTGATAATTTTGTTGGCGATGAAAAACAATCGCAATTTTTGCAATCTTGGGAATGGGGGGAATTTCAGGCAACAACAGGAAATAAAATAATTAGATTAGGTGTTGTGTCAGAAACAGAAGAACTTTTAGCTGTTGCAACTTTAATAAAAAAACCGTTGTTAATGGGAAAAAGTTATTTTTTTTGTCCACGAGGACCGGTTTTAAATCAATTACGAATTACGAATTATAAATTACAAGTTGAGAATGTTTTGTATTTTTTATTTAGTGAAATACAAAAAATTGCGCAAGATGAAAAAGTTATTTTTTTGCGTTTTGAACCACAATACAAAATACAAAATACAAAATACAAAAAACTATTGATGCTGAACCAAGTAAAACTTTAATTTTAGATTTGAAAAAAACAGAAGAAGAGTTATTAAAAGAAATGCATCAGAAAACTAGATATAATATTAAGTTGGCTGAAAAAAAAGGAGTAGAATTTGTTATTGGCGATGTTGATTGTTTTGAAGATTTTTGGAAACTTGCTAATCAAACTAGTGAGCGTGATAATTTTCGTTTACACAGCAAAGATTATTATCATCAGATGGTTAGAACAGACGATGTTAAATTATTTTTTATTAAATATAATAAAAAATTTATTGCAACAGGTATTTTTTCTTTTTTTGGTGATACAGTAGTTTATTTGCATGGTGCTTCTGCAAATTTTGATCGTAATGTTATGTCACCATTTTTTTTGCATTGGCAGTGTATTAAATTAGCTAAAAGTCAGGGTTATAATTATTATGATTTCAATGGAATAGATGAAGTAAAATGGCCAGGAGTTACTAGATTTAAAAAAGGTTTTGGTGGTTTTAATGTTGATTATCAGGGGACTTTTGATATGATTTTTAATTCAGTTTGGTATAATGTTTATAAGATAGTTAGAAAAATTAGACGAGTTTTTTGAGAAAATGACAAATGATAAATTACAGTACAAATTGCGAGTTTTAAATTATAATAAGGAAATGGATTCCCGCTCTCCGGGCTCTCAGGCTGTCTAAAAAGTCCTTTAACAATTTAATAAAATCAGACAGATTTAGATAAAAATTGCGTTTGTTTTTTAAATAAGGTATCCACATTTTTTT
>JAURWF010000051.1 GCA_030655095.1 bacterium | reverse complement strand
TGCTTCAACAAATGGTTTTTTAACATCAACAGATTGGACTACATTTAATAGCAAAGAAACAGTGCTTACAGCAAGCGCAACAACAGCATATTACAGAGGAGAAAAAACTTGGCAAACATTAAACACTTTAGTAGTTCCAGAAAATACTAATCTATATTATACAGACGCAAGAGCTCGCAATGCTATTTCTGCTACTAATAATTTAACATTTAGCTCATCAACAGGAGTTATTGGTGTTGATTCTAGCTATAATATTCCATTAACTTCTTCAACAACAAATTGGAATGCTTTTTACAATACACCAAGCAGTAGAATTACAGCAGGAACAAATTTATCGTGGGCTGGAAATTTATTAGATATTGTTGGCACTCTTTCGCCTTCAATAGGAGGCACAGGGTTTTCATCGTATACCAAAGGAGATATTTTAATTGCCTCAGGTGCTTCCACCACTTTAGCTAAATTAAGCATTGGCGTTGATGGTAAAGTATTAATGGCTTCTTCAACAGCTACTAATGGTGCTTCATGGGAAACTTTACCAACAGGAGTAACAAATCATCCTTTGCTTTCTAGTCTTAGTTATGCAACAGCAGGGCATACAGGATTTGAACCAACAGTAGCAAAAGGCAATTTAACAGAAGCAACATCATCTGTTTTAACAATTATTGGAGGAACAAGTGCTGTAATTGGAGCAGGTACTTCAATTCAAATTAAACAAGCAAGTAGTTCTCAATCAGGTTTTCTCTCATCAACAGATTGGAGCACATTTAACAACAAAGAAAATGTTTTAACTTTTAATGGTCCATTAGCAAGAAATGCAAATATTATTTCAATGTCAACTTCTACTGCTACAACAAATGGTTTTTTAACATCAACAGATTGGAATACATTTAATAGCAAAGAAAATGTTCTTACTTTTAATGGTCCATTAGCAAAAAACGCAAATATTATTTCAATGTCAACTTCTACTGCTACAACAAATGGTTTTTTAACATCTGTTGACTGGAATACATTTAATAACAAAGAAACAGCGCTTACAGCAAGTGCAACAACAGCATATTACAAAGGAGATAAAACTTGGCAAACATTAAACACTTTAGTAGTTCCAGAAAATACTAATCTATATTATACAGACGCAAGAGCTAGAAATGCTATTTCTGCTATTAATAATTTAACATTTAGTTCATCAACAGGAGTTATTGGTGTTAATTCTAGCTATAATATTCCATTAATTGCTTCAACAACAAATTGGAATGCTTTTTACAATACACCAAGCAGTAGAATTACAGCAGGAACAAATTTATTATGGGATGGTAATACTTTAAATGCTACTGGAGCAGGAGGAATTACTTCATTAAATGGACAAACAGGAGCAACACAAACATTTGCAAGTTCAACAACAGGAACCGATTTTTCAATTAGTTCAGTAAGTAATGCGCATACTTTTAATTTGCCTTCATCATCTGTGACAGCAAGAGGATTATTAACATCAACTGATTGGAATATATTTAATAATAAACAAGCTCAACTATGGACGTTGAATGGAAATGATTTATTTGCGTCAAGCACAAGTTGGAATGTAGGAATAGGAGCAACTTCAACTGCTAAATTGACTATTTTAGCATCTTCAACAAGCGGTTTACTTGTTAATCAAATAGGAACAGAAAATATTGTTGATTTTCAAGATGAAGGAAATTCAGTGTTTAAAATTGTTGATGGCGGAAATATTGAAATAACAAAAAAATTAATAATAGGAGCAATTACAGCAACAGGAGGACAATTAACAATAGGAGCAATTACAGCAACAGGAGGAATAGTTACAAATGTAGATGGATATAGAATTCATACATTTAATAGTAATGAAACATTTCAAATTACAGCAGGTGTTAGTAATGTAGAGGTTCTTGTTGTAGCAGGTGGTGGTGGTGGAGGTGGTGGATATTATTCTAATGGTTCTGGTGGTGGTGGTGGTGGTGGTGTAAAAGCAACTTCAACTTCTCTTTCTGTTGGTAATTATTCTATTGTTGTTGGTGCTGGTGGTGCTGGTGGTACTGGTACTGTTGATGTTAATGGATTTAATGGAGCTAGTAGTAGTTTCTCATCAATAGTAGCTTCTGGCGGTGGCGGTGGCGGCTTTACTTCTAACTTAGGCGTCGGTAGTAATGGAGCTTCTGGCGGTGGTGGAGGTGGTGGTGTTCCTGCTGGTGCTGGTGGTGGAACAGGTATAGTAGGACAAGGAAAAAATGGAGGAAGTGGTAGTAGTAGTCAAGCTGCTGGTGGTGGTGGTGGGGCTAATGGTGTTGGTGCTAATAGTGTTGGTACTAATGGAGGGAATGGAGGTTCAGGAAAACAAAGTCATATATCAGGGACATCTGCTTATTATGGCGGCGGCGGCGGCGGCGGTAAATATAGTACTGGTAGTGGTGGCACAGGTGGTGTAGGCGGTGGTGGAAATGCTTATAGTAGTGGGATTAGTAATACTGGTGGTGGTGGTGGTGGTGCTAATAATGGCGGTGGTGCTAGCGGCGGATCAGGCATTGTAATTGTTCGTTATGCTTCAGACTCTGGTTCAGTTGTTGTTAATGCAGGAAATGCAGAAACAGCGTTTACTCTTAATCAGACAGGCACAGGGAAAATAATGGATTTACAAAAATTAGGAGTTTCTGCTTTTACAATTTTAAATAATGGTAATGTCGG
>JAURWF010000028.1 GCA_030655095.1 bacterium | reverse complement strand
CAACTTCTTTTTTTATCATCTTAAATTTTATCATCTCGAACCCTGTCTTTCCTTTTTGTCATCTCAAACCCGGCCTCTTTTTTTTGTCATCTCAAGCCCTGTCTCTTTTTTTTATCATCTCAAGCCCTGTCTCTTTTTTTTGTCATCTCAAACCCGGCCTCTTTTTTTTGTCATCTCGAACCCTGTAATCAGGGTGAGAGATCTGTAATACTTGAATACTCACCCAACTTCTTTTTTTATCTCTCGTATATATTCTACAATTTCTTCTTGCGAAATATTATAGTCTTTAAATAATTTTAAACTTAAATCTTCCATATTAAAATTTGTAGTTTTAATTAAATTAATTTTCTTTTCTCTACGCCATTTTTTAATTTCTTTTTCTCTGTCAATCGCTTGATTAGCATATTGATATTCTTCATAATAAAGTAATATTTTCAATTGGTATTTTTTAGAAAAACCATTATATAAACCAAATTTATGTTCTATTATTCTTCTAACTATATCATTAGTAAAACCTGTATAGAAAACTGTCCTTAGATAATTGCTAATAATATAAACATAAAATTGATATTGTTTTTTCATTTTAATTAGATGGTGCTAAAAATGAGCTATTACAGATCTCTCACCCCGATTACGGGGTTCGAGATGACAAAGAAAGGAAAGACAGGGTTCGAGATGACAAAGAAAGGAAAGACAGGGTTCGAGATGACAAAGAAAGGAAAGACGGGGTTCGAGATGACAAAGAAAGGAAAGACGGGGTTCGAGATGACAAAGAAAGGAAAGAGGGGGTTCGAGATGACAAAGAAAGGAAAGACGGGGTTCGAGATGACAAAAAAAGGACATGGCTTGAAACGACAAAAAAGAAAGCGTGGCTTAAGAAAGGCAGAGTCTGAGATGGCAAAAAAAGAGGTAAGTTAATTTATTAAAAATTATTTTTATTTTTCTTCCAATATCACTGCCCAAAATTTATCGGAATTTAGATTATCGCTAATCTGCCAACCTGTTTGATCAGCTACTAATCCTTTTGGATATTTCCAGACAGGCGAAAAATTATTAACTATTAAATTAGTAGATATTTGATCGACTCCTGCTCCTGGCTGTTTTTGAACTAATAATGAATAAGGATAAAGTTGTTTTTGTCCAGGATTAATAAAATTTAGTGCCTGATTAATTATTTTATCAAAACCTTCTTTATTGTCTTCGCGTAAACTGGAATCTATCATCTTAAAAGGCAGTTTATATTTTAAAATTATTGTAATAGATTGACCAGGATCAACTTGTGTCCAATTAGCAAAAACTGTTTTATTTAATTCTTGATAAATTTTAGTACCACTAGATTCATCAAGTTTAACATTATTTTCTTCCAAAGCGATATCTTTATCAATCTGCCAAGAACTATCTGGTTTTTTAAAATAAATTTCGTCAACTGCTTCAAATCCTTGAGCGCTAATCAATTCACTGCCTTGCGGCACATAAACTCTCATCCAGTTAACATTTCTAACTCCGGAAAATAATTCGCGCTTAACGCCTGTATGAGTTCTAATTATTTTTACAGTATTAATAATTGTTCTATCGGGCATTATTTCTGCTTGATGACTAATGGTTTCTTTAATCTTGCGATCACTTTTACCACCTGCAATATTGGTATTAATAACAGCCAAATAATCTTTATTGGTTTCTTTAAAACTACCGTCCCATCCCAACTCCACTATTTTCTTTTGCAATTCTGGATCAGTAAAATTAAATAAAATTTGCTTACTGCTAAATAATTGATCAGTAATTTTTAATAATGGTATTATATTATCTTTTGTAATTCTATTTGGTAATTCAGCAATAATTTTATTCATTAAATCACCAATAATTTTTTTAGGCTTATTGGTAATATTAGCTTTTTGCTCAGCCAGCTCTTGCGTCTTTAACCAAAAATTATCAGCATCAATCACAACGCCATATTGCTCAGTCATATCAATCGGACCAATTATTCTCAAAAGCTCTTCCATAACTGTTGGCGTAAAACCAATAACACCATCAACTGTTGGTCCATCACTTTTTTCATAAAACCACATTAATTTTTTTGCAGAAGTAGGCCAATCAGCCCACCAATTAGCATCCCAAAAATGCCATTGTGGAGCAATTAATTGTAAGGGCTGAGGAGCAACAATTTTATCCAACATTCCTGCTTTAACATCATAACTGCCTCCACCAGGCACTTCAATATTTTTCAATTTTCCATTGCTAAAATCAAGCAAAGCAAAACTACCAATAAAACCACCACTAGCTCTAAGTTCAGTATTATTTTGAAAAACCAACAAATAACGTTTATTAGAATTTACACCAAAAAAACTATCCAATTTATCAGTTAAGCCAACAAGTCCGGTCAAACTACTAGACAAAATAGCAGTTTTTTCTTTAAGTAAAATAAATTGTTGCTGATATTGCTCTGGTAAATCATTTTTATTTATTGTTGCTAGTAAATTATTTAATTCAAGCGCCTTGCTAGCAGTTTGGTTGCCGTATAAACGAAAATTGTCTAAAATTACTTTTAAACTTTTATCTTTATTGTTAAGCGATTTTTCCATAACTAAACTCAAGCTCTCACCTAACTCAGCACTCAGTTGACCTGCTTGCAAAACACGTTTACTAATTGCTGCTAAACGTAAATTTTTATCAGGAGCAATAGTAGTTAAAGATAATAATAAACTGTTTATTTCACCCAATTTATCTTGGGCTGATAAAAAATCATCGCCTGCTTTAGAAAAATTTTCTTGCGCTTGACTAAAATTCAAATCAGAAGCCGACTGACCTGCTGACAGAAGTTGACCAATAGCTTGTTTGCTAGTATCCAAAACTTGCGCACGAACATTATTTATTAATTTATAATAAGTAAAAACCTTAAAAGGCAAAATTAAAATTAAAAGCGTTAAAGCAAAAACTCCAACGGGTTGTAAATAAGCTAAGTTTGGACGAGGTAAAAATTTTTTAATAGATAAAGATCTTAAAAAATAAAAGCTTACTTTACCAATAAAAATAATTAATAACTTAAAATATTTTACAATTAATTCAAATAAACCAATAAAAACAGAATAACCATATTTAATTAAAAACATTGTTGCCCAACCAACATTAAAACAAATTTTATAAGCCAAAACAACCAAACTTCTAATTAACTTTAAAATAATTTTAATTAACCAAACAAAAGCTATCTCATTAATCTTATTTATGCTATCATTTTTTAGCTTTAATTTTAATTCAGCATTACTTTTTTCTCTATCAAAATCTTTTTTTTTCTTTACTTCATCCGAATCTTTTATTAAAAAATTTTTTTCTCCATCAGAATTGTCTATCAGAGAGTCCAAATAAATTTCTTCTTCAAAATTTTCTTCTAGAGACAAACCCTTTAAATTTACTACAAAACGAGACTGTTTTGCATCAGTAGACTCAACATTAAGATTCTCAAATTTTAAGTTCTTTTGACGCATAAAAAACAACAAAAAAATCTAATAAAAAACACTTCATTATCATTATCATTATAATATTCAGCGACAAGTCATTTATCTAATAAATTGCACTCCTGTTTTTTTTTCTAAAACTCCAATTCTTTCATTAAGCTCTTTTACCTCAAACCTATAAGCAACATTATTTAATTTTAATTTAATTTCTTCAACGCCTTGCTCTACATTATCAAGACGATTTTCTACCCGATCAAAACGTTCATTAACACTATCAAAACCACCGCTAACCATAACAGCTAATTCTTCTATTTTTTCATCCATTTTTTTAAGTAAAATTTTATTATTATCTTCAAATTTCTGATCCACTTTTTTTAACAAAACTTCATTATTTGTCCCCATTTCTTTACGCAAAACTTCATTATTTTCCTTAAACTTTTGATCCAATAAATTGGATATTTGTTGTAAATCTTTTTTTTCCATAAATTTTTATATTATTTATGATGCTTCTTTTTCTATATCATTTAAAGCATTAATAATCTCCTGCTTTTGCCATCCGCTTTGAATTAATTGTTTTATAATTTCTTCTTGTAAAACTCCGCACGCGTTTGATTTTAAAATAAAATTTTCAAGCGCTTTCTGATCATTGTTTTTTACTTCACCAACTACATCTTGCTTAGTTCCTTCTTTAAATAATCCTTGCATCAACTTTTCCGCTACAGATCCCAGTATATAAGCTAACGGCAAATAAACAACTAACGAAATACCGGCTGTACAAATAATGGAAGCCACTAAAAAAATTAGATTATTAGTGATTAAATAAAATAAAAAAATTATTACTGCCCCAATTAATGTTCTTGATACTTTAACTGACCTTGATGTTTTAACTAACATATTAATTAGTTTTTTTAAAAAAGTTTAAAAATGCTTCTTCAATTTCTTGTTTTTTCCAACCGTGTAGCTCCAATTCACCTATTATTGCATCTCTTGATAAACCACGTTTACTTGCTTCTGCTACATAGTCTTTTAAAGCCACTTGCAAACTACTTAAAGATTGACTACTAGTCCCTTTTTTAAACATCATTCTAAAAAGACTAAAGTCAACTATTAATACAATAAAAAGCAAAGGAATAAAAAATATTAATGAGCCAACAAAATCACCACCAAGAAATAATCCACAAATTGTAGCAATTAATATATAAAAAATAAAAATACTAGTAAAAACTATCGCGGCTATCATGACAAATGTTTTTAGCAACAACACAATTTCTTTTCGCATATTATTTTTTGATATCAAATCTATAAATCCAATACTTTATAAAAGAGATAATTAAAACTAAATAAAAAGGTATCGCAAATGCAATTTCAATAGGCACAGTAGTTAATGGTATAAAATATCCTGAAAAATTTTCAGTTGCGCTGGGTCCATAAAGCCTAAATTTATTAACTATTAGCCATGCCTCAATTGGCAAAGTAACTATAGTTGCAAATAACACATATAAAATTGTTTTATCCTTAAAATTGCAATAAATAAAAATTTTATCAACAATGCTTATAGAAAGCCATATTATTAAAATCCACCCACCTGTTATAATGAAACTTATATCTTTATAAATATAAGACCAAGAAGGCAATCCAGCATTTACCACCATTGGCTCAATCATTAACTCAAATAAAAAAACTCCGAGTATTGAAATCATTAAATTCCGTCCTAATTTATTATTTTTTATTGGCGGAATTAACACCTTATCAATAAGTAAACTCCAATATTTATAAAAACTTAAAACTAAAGCCAAAAATACAGGAATATAATAAACGCCTTCCCACGGAATATTCAAAAATGGTATAAAATTCCCGCTAATTGCTTCTAACGTCTCAGGTGCATAACTTCTTATTCCGAGATTAACTACTAAAGCTTCCGCAAACAATCCTAAAACAGAAATAGATAAAATATACGAAACAACCCTTTCCCATGCTTTTCTATTCACCATATATACATCAATAAATGTAGCTGGGATTAAAATCAAAGTTGACCATCCAAGCGTAAGTATCCAACTCACATCACGATAAACATATGCCCAGCTTCCCATTCGATAATTATGCCACATAGGAGCTGTAAAAAATTCAAAAATAAAAATCCCCATCATAATAACAAAATATCGATATAAAATACGTTTTTGAATCTTCCTTAAAAAAAATAATGAAATAATCGTTATCAAAACAATAGAAATCTCAAAAAATAAAATCGGATTTGTAATAGCTTTGTCAAATAAACAAGCCGAACTTGAACATGGTTGAAAAAATATTAAATTAGACATTTTTTTATTATTTAAAATTTATAAAATTTATTTTTAATTATTTTTTAAACTGAGTTAAGGTAGGCTGAATCTTTTATTTTACAACCATTCCAACTCGCCTTATTAAAGACATTTGATTCAGAAAGTTTTTCCCATATTTGAAAAAGTGGTTTTTCTAAAATATTGCCAAAAGTTATATGATTAAAATCGCAAGGCGAAATATCTCCATACGGTGTAACATAAAAATAACTCGTTCCGCCAGAACACCCTGTGCTTTTATAGCTTGTTGCATAAGCGTACACAAGTATCCCAGGATAGCTCTCGTCATCATTATATTTTTTAGTAAATTCAATCAAGTCTTTTATCCAACCATTATCATCAATAAACTCTCCGCATCCTTTAACTCGACCACTCGGCATCTTATCAAAGACAACAATTTCATGAACTCCAATTTTTTTTCCTAATTCAATAATATTTTTTAAGTCACCATTATTAAATTCTTCTTTACTAATACAACAAGAAATGCCAGTTGATAGACCCACTCTTTTTGCTTCTTTAATTCCACTAATAGCTTGCTGAAACAGCCCCTTTTTTCCTCTTTTAGCGTCATAAACATTTTCATCCGACGAATCTATGCTAACATAAACACTATCAAGCCCAGACACTTTTAAAGAAGCTGCCTTTTTTGCCAAAAAAGATCCGTTAGTAAAAACAACTGTCGTGGAGAGAGTTTTATCAACAGTAGAAATAATTTTATGAAGATCTTCTCTTAATAATGGTTCTCCTCCAACAAAATTTATTACTGACACTCCGAGATCTTGAGCTTGTTTAATTAGGCTTTGCGATTCTTCAAAATTCAAAACTTTTCTATCAATACGATCAACTTCTCCAAAAAAACTACAATGTTTACAATTAGCATTACAAGTATCATTTACTGCGTAACTCATTAAATTTGGAAACCTTCTATTTTGAATACTGCTAAAAATAGAACGGGCAAACATATTCGCAGCAGGCTTACTAAATATCGCTGGTGTAGAAAGCGAACAAACAGGACACCCATCGCGATAATGTATAATTTTATTATGATTAAGATAAATTTTATACACTCTTTTTAAATAATCCTCAGTATAACCAAACGATTTTCTAACTATGAACCATTTTAATTTAAGTTTATTAAAAATATTATTCATTTTATTATCAAAAAAACAAACCCTTTTAAAAAATAATTAATAATGTTAATATCAAAACATTAACTTCTTATAATAACTTTACTTCATCTTTATAAAAGATGCAATACTTTAAATGACAAAAATAAATATCATTACAGGCGCTTCTGGTTTTATAGGAAGACATCTTGTAAAACAACTTCTAGAAAAAGGCGAAATTGTATATGCAATTATCAGAAACGACCCTCAAAATAATAAATCTAAAAAAATATTTCCTAATTTCTATAAGATATACGGCAATCTATTTAAAGTTATTTCTGGCGATATAACAAAAAAAAATCTTGAAATTCAACCAAATATTCTAAAAGAGATACAAGAGATCAAAAATGACATTATTTTTTGGCATCTTGCGGCCAATCTTTCTTTTTGCGCAAAAAATAAAAAAACAATTTTTGAAGACAATCTTGGCGGGACACAACAGGTTATAAACTTTGTTAATTCTATGCCAATTACAACCCTATGCTATATGAGCACAGCCTTTATATGTGGATCGAAATATTCTAATTTTTCTGAAGACAAGCTACAAAAAAAACAAAAATTTCACAATGCATATGAATCATCTAAATTTGTAGCGGAAAATTTAGTACGGAATAAATGCAAAAAACAATATATAATTTTTCGCCCATCCATCGTTATTGGTGATGCTTATGAAGGAAAGGCTATTGGATGTACATTCGGCTATTATCGTTTTATTTATGTTATTTTTGTTTTTAAAAATTGGTTAATAAAAAACATAGACAGACCTTCTTTGTTATTTAAAATATTATCCTTTTTTTTCCCGATAAAATACGATAAAAACACCAATGTTTTGTATATTCAACGAATGCCTTTTGTATACCCAAGAAAATGCACTGTTAATATAATCCAACTAGATTTTGTAATAGATTCTATGATAACCATTTCTAAGCAATGCAAAATAAATAAAACATTTAATTTAACTCATCCAAATCCACCGAGTTTTTGCTTTCTCTTTAAAGAAGTGATCAACGCGCTAGAGATACGAGGAACACTTCTCGTCCCAATTCATCCAAAAATATTTAGTTTTATCATTAAAACAGGCTATTTATTATTTATTCCACTTAGAAAATATTTTGATTCAGCAAAAAAATATTTACCATACACTACAATAAATTATAAATTTTGTACAAAGAATACTATTGCTTATGGATTAATACCTCCTATCATTAGTGAATCTTATTTAAAAAAAATTAATTCATATGCAATTAAAAATATCTTTTTGCAAAAAGATATGCACGAATTAAAATAATAGACTTGTTACTTAATAAGCTTTGTAACGAAATTTTCAGATTTCGAGTAAATTTTTTTTAAAATCTTTGAAGAAATATGGTTATATTGGTGAAAAGATTTTAAAAAAAATTTACCGAAATATGGAAATTGCAGTAAAAGCTTATTAAGCAACAAGTCTAATAACAAAATGAAAAACTTTATTTATTATATTAAAGAGCGTTTTCCAATAATACCAGCATTAATTTTTTCTTTTTTATTTAGCCTTACCTGCAGTTTATATATTACGAGACAATATGGAATTAAAGAAAATATTATATCTATTTTTTTAATTGCAATGACAATAACATTATTTTTATTGCGCCTTAGATTATGGGATGAAATCAAAGATTTTAAATATGATTCAAAATTCCATGCAGACAGACCGATACAAAAAGGATTAATTTCAATTAAACAGATAAAAATTGGGTCATTTTTTATTTTAATTACAGAACTATTAATTCAACTATTTTTACCCAACCCTTCTTTAATATTATTTTTAATAACATTTTTTTATTCTTTACTGATTTTTAAAGATTTTTTTATACCAAGCCTGAAAAAGGCTAACTTTTTTTTCTATATTTTACTTCATCAAGTCATTTTTTTGTTTTATATTTACTATTCTTTATCAGTAAATCTACATCATTTTTTTATACCACAAAATTTGAAAGATTTTTCTGTTATACTAACTTTATTTTTACCAGCATATATTTATGAAATCGGGAGAAAATGCAAACACCGTATATCTCATGACGGAAAACAAACAGATGATACATATATTTATTTATGGGGCGAATTAAAATCAATGTTGTTTTTATTCACTCTATTGTTTTTACAATCTCTTTCATTGTTTTTAGTTCTAGGAATGAATAACGCTCTACTATATTCACACTTAGCTATAATTTTAATTCTATTTATTTTATTTTTTATTTATAGAAAAAAAATTATTAACACCTCTGACAAATGGAGCATAGCACTCGGAATTTACGGCTTAATCATTTTAAATTATTATTTATTTTTATGATTTATAAAAACCAAACTGTTAATATTGGCAATAAAGCAAAAAGTTTAATATGGATAAAATCACTAGACGTACCGACTCCTGATTTTGAAATAATAATTATTGACAATTTAATTATTAATTACAAAAAAATAATTGTAAATATATTAGAAGAATTCACAAACAATAATTTTACTAAAATTCACGAAATTATTAAAACAATCGAATGGAATAATGAAGCCGTTAAGAATGATATAGAAAACTTAAAAAAATTCATAGGAAAAAAAGTGAGCTTTAGAACTTCCGCTGGCATGGAAGATTTAAAAAATCATTCTTTCGCCGGATTATACGAAACTTTTTTAAACATAGAATTTTCACTTGATAATTACAAAAAATATATAAAAGCCTGTTTTAAAAGCTTATTTAGCGAAAGAGTTTCAAATTACTTAAAAACGATTAACTTTCCTATTAAGAACATTGAGTTTTCTATTATCGTCCAGGAAATGTTCGACGGTTGCCTTTCGGGCGTGACCTTCGCTAATTATCCTATTAAAAATTCAAGGGTCGTATTTAGCGAAGGCTTAGGGGAAAGAGTGGCTCAAGGCGAAAACGCTAATGAAATAATTATTCTGCCAAACAAAAATATAATTTCACATTCATTACTCGGTGCTGATTTGAAAAAAAGCTTTAATGACATGCTGTCTTATTCTGAATTTATTGCATATCACAAAAATGCAGCTCAAGATATAGAATGGTCGCTGACAGAAAAAACTGCAGTAATTTTACAAAGTCGCGACATTACTGCCACTTATGACTCCTGTCAAGAACAAGAAATTATTTTTGACTCAACAAACATATCGGAAAGTTATCCTGAACAAACCACTCCCCTAACTTACTCCTTTATTAAATTTGCTTATGCAAAAGTTTATGAAAACTTTTTAAAATTAGTTGGTGTAAAAAACAGCAAAATCAACGACAAGCAAATAATCTTAGAAAATCTTTTAGGATACATAAAGGGACGAGTATACTATAAAATTGAAAATTGGTATAAAATGATTGAAATTTTACCTGGCTATCAATATAATAAAGATTTTTTTGAATCAATGCTGGTGCCTGTAAAAAAGTTAGAAACAGAAAGTAAAAAAGAAAGAAGTAATCTGCCAATATATTTTCTATTTAATTTTCCGATCATTTTTAATTTTATTCAAAAATTACTATTCTATAAAAAAATAAATAGACGATTTATCCTAAATTTTGAAAATAAATATAACAAGCATAAAACTATCAATTTAAACCTATGGAACGGCAATAAAATAATAGAGTATTTTAAATTTTCAGAAAAAAATTACTTTGATGATTGGAAAATACCGATTCTTAACGATTTCCGAGTAATGATCTTTCATGGAATTCTAAAAAAAATAATTTTCAGCAATATAAAAATCGACCCCCAGTTTTACCTAAATGAAATAATATCTAATTTTTACAAAAAAGACGACTTGCAATTAATTTCAGAAGTCCAAGAATTAGCAACTGAAATTAAAACTGATCAAGAATTATCAGCTCTATTTGAGAACATCGATAATAAACAAATATACGGCAACTTATTAATTAATAATAGTGAAAAGATTATTAATTTTAAATCGAAAATTGACGCATATTTTAATAAGTATAGCGACAGAAGGCCGGACGAATTAAAACTCGAGAGTTTAAGTATAAATGAACAACCTGAATTTTTTATAATGCTTTTAAAATGCTACCGAGAAGTCAAATTTACTCTTAAAAATCAAGATAAAAAAGATTCCCTGTTTGAGTTGCAAAAAATTATCAAAACGGAAAACTCCTTATTAAAATCTTACATTTTAAATTTATTAACGAACTTTATTGCAAAATACACTCGAGACGCGATTAAAAATAGAGAAATATTTCGTTTTAAACGAAGCCAAGTATATGGAGTAGCTCGAGACTGTTTTATGGCTTTAGCCGAGAAAATGGTGACTGCAAAAGTGATTGACCAAAAAAATGACATTTATTACTTAACTAAAGAAGAAATTTTTGCCATATTCCAAAATGATTGTCTCGAAGAAACTTATCATAACTTAATAAAAAAAAGAAAGGAAACATTTTTAAACTACAATGCTTTCAATAATCTTCCTAAAAGATTACGAAAAATTGGCATAGGCAATAATGCCCAACTAATTTCCGATATTGATACTCAAGAAATAAAAAATAGTTACTCAGGATTGGCAACCTCTAAAGGAATAGTAAGGGCAGAGGTTGTTGTTTTAAAAAAATTTGACTCAACCGCTGATTTTAAAGATAAAATTTTAGTTACATATCAAACAGATCCAGGCTGGACTATTATATTTCCATTAATCAAAGGGGTGGTTCTTGAAAAAGGAAATACCTTATCTCATGCTGCAATTTTAAGCCGAGAATTAGACATACCATCGGTTGTTAAAGTAGAAGGAATAGTTAACCTACTTAAAAATGGCGACATAGTCGAAATTGACGGAAATCAAGGTTTAATAAAATTAATAAAGAGTTAGAAATTATGAACAAGACTTTATTATTAATAAAAGAAAGAAATATGGCTGATTGGATTTCATTAAGCACTTTGTTTCCTATTCTTTTAAGCTATTATTTCATACTACAAGGGAGACCCAATGAGGCTATAATTGCACATTCCATATCTTTCATATTGGATACATTGGATGGATATTTAGCAAGAAAATTTAAAATCTCAACTGAATTTGGCAAACAGCTCGATTCTTCAATTGACATATTAAATTATTTAATTTTTAGTGGACTTTTTATTTTTAACTTTTTAAACTACAATATTTTTATAACCATCTTTGTTTTATCTATCACAATCGGAGCCGGAATATTAAGATTAATTAGATTTGACTCAACTGGTATTTTTATAGCGGAAAACAAAAAATATTATTTAGGACTACCTGTCCCATTTGTTTCTTTTTCAATATTATTTGCATTTTACATTTCACTATATTTTTGGTCAGGAATAATAAACTTCATCCCCTTGATAATGTTCGTAATTGCAATATTAATGTTAACAGAAATAAAAATAGTAAAAAATTACTGCCAATCCATTGGTGTTATTACATCTATATTATACATATGCCTTTCGATAATAAATTTAACAAAATAAAAATAGTAAATCATTTTGATAATAGCTACAAAAATCAAGTGATAAATAAAATTTATTTTTTTATAATTAACGAGCCAAATCTATCCTTTAGATCAAAAAAAGAAATTAGCAAAAGGATTGACTCTAATGAAGTCTTTTGTTTATACAATAAAAACCAATTAATAGGCTTTATTTTTACCACCCACTTAAGCGATAAATTAATTGAAATTAGTGGACTTTACATAAGTCCAAAATTTAGAAATCAAGGATTATCGGAATTCCTTTTGAAAAAGGTAACCGAAAATAACAATTATAATTATTTTGCCGCTACATTTTTAAAAAATATTATCAAAACACTAAATAACATGGGTTTTATAAAAACATCCTTTAATGAACTATCTCTTGGTGAAAAAATAAAATTCATTGGCGTTCGCTTTAAAATTCATCGTATTAAAGAAGTTTTCCGACATCGAAAAAAAAATAAATTAACATTAATGAAAAAAGAATGGTAAAAATTATAATAATCGTAATTATTTTCTTATTATTTTTCTTTGGGCTTGAAGCAACCAAAAGAAAATTAAAATTAAATCCAGCCTATACCCGAAAAATAGCTCATTTCGTTTCCGCTTTTTTTACTGCTTTTTTTTATTTTTTCGTTAATAAAAATGAATTTATTATATCTTGCTTAATATTTGCTATTTTCTTCATTATTTCTTATAGGCACAAAGGACTAAAATCAATTCATCTTACAGATTACAAAACTATCGGTGAAATAAGCTACCCAATTGCCTTGATACTTCTAGCTTCTTTTTATTTCGAAAATACCTTTATAATGATAAGCTCGCTAGCCATTATGGGCATTTCTGATTCGATCGCTGGTGTTTACAATATAAAATACAAAAAAAAGACCCTTTTAGGAGCTTTATTATTTTTTATATTAACATTATTTATTCTCTTAATTAGTAGTTTTGTTTTTCATATACTCACGATATCAATTATTATTTATTTATTGCTCATTTGCATTATATTAACTATTACAGAATACTATTCTAGACATGGAATTGACAACCTAACCGTCCCAATGATTGCCGCCTTTCTTTTAAGCTTTCTCTTTTAACTTTATTTTTCTCATAAGAACATCAGTAAAACAATGGATTAATGTGCCTATAAAAAAAGCTCCTAAAGCATATGCTATATTAATTTTATAAACAAACAATAAAACAAAAAAACACAAGATTAAAGAATCAACCAAATCATAAAAATTGAAAAAAAATCTAACATTTTGTTTTATTGCTAGACATCCAGGCTCAATCCCTAGTCGTCTTTTTATAAATGAATTTGGCAATTCACCGATAGGATAAGCAAGGGCAAATATCAATATTTTTATGTAACCACTAAAATTATAATCAAAAACAAATAAATCAGGATTTATTCTCATTATCTTTAAAATAATAGCTATTAACATCCAAAATACAAAAGTTGCAATTGGTATTATAATAATTCCACGAAAGGTTTTATTATTTCCGAATAACCTTTTTTTACCTATAGTTAACCCAAGATCAATTGGCTTTGCCAAATACACAAAAAATCCCTTTTTTAATAAAAAAATAAAAAAAATTCCTGCTAAAAAAAGCGGGAGTATTATAAAAATACACTGTAAAAAATAGCCAAGAATTAAACTCATTTTATATTCATTTTTATTTTACATTTCTCGTTAATTAAGACATGTTTTTTTGCCAAATACTATCTTAAATACAAAATTTTAATAAGTCTTCCATAGTACTTATAAACTTTTTTCTCTAATTTAATTATTTATAATCAAAATTTACTTTTTTCCCAACACTTCCAATGCTTTGTCTAATTGTGGATCTTTGAGATTTGTGTAATCCTCTTCTGTTAATTCTACTTCAATATTAGGCATAATACCAAGATCATTAATACAATCGCCTTTAGGTGTCAACCACTTTGCTACAGTGATTTTTACTGATGAACCATCTGGTAGTTCTTCCATTGTTTGAACTGAGCCTTTGCCAAATGTTTTTTTACCAATAATAGTCGCCTTATTATTATCTTTTAAAGCACCTGCGACAATTTCCGAAGCAGATGCGCTGCCCTGATTAACAAGAACAACTGTTGGAAAGTCCTTTAATCTTGCTCTACCTCTAGCCAAATATTCATTTTTCTTTTCTTCTGTAAATTTTTCAGTAACAACAGCTCCATCCTCAACCCATTCGCTAGCAACTTCAACAGCAGTATCCAAATAACCGCCAGGATTATTACGTAAATCCAAAATAATACCTTTAGGATTTACTTCTATAATTTTACTGACAGCTTGCTTAAATAAATCGAGAGTATCATTATTAAAATTAGAAATTTTTAATACAAAAATTTTGTCAGATCGCATTTCTGTATTAACGCTTTTAACAACAATTATTCCTCTTTTAATTTTAACTTCTTTTGCCTTCGCAATTCCATCACGAGAAATAGTTAAAACAACTTCTGTGTCCTTTTGTCCTCTGATTTTATTAACAGCTTCATCTATTGATATGCCTGCGGTGGAAATTCCATCAATAGCATAAATTTTATCACCCGCTTTTAAGCCAGCTTTTTCAGCAGGCATACCAGCTAAAGGCGCGACAATAACTAAAACATCTTTTCTTATTCCAATTTCCGCGCCAATTCCTTCAAAAGTGCCTGCTAAATCATTAGCAAATTCTTTAGCAATTTTAGGATCCATAAAAACTGTATAAGGATCATTTAATGATGCTACCATACCGTGCATTGCGCCATAAAACATTTCTTTCTCATTAAGTTTGCCCTTATCAACATATTCTTTGTGCAATAAATCCCAAACATTCCAAAAAAGATCAAAATCAATATCTTTACTTAATTTATCTTTAGGAATCAGCCCATATTTATTTAAAACATTACCAGTATAATCTGCTTTTTTAAGTGTAAATTGCCTAACTATTTCATTTTTTTGCGCAAAAATCATTCCAGCAAAAAAAACAAGCCCAATCAAAATGACTATTACTAGTCTCTTAAACCAATATGTTTTCTTTTTTTCTTGAGAATTATTAAAATTATTTATACTATCCATAATAATTAATTTAAAATTTTATAATTTTTAATTATATTTTTTCTACGTCTATCCATGTATCTTTATTTTTGTTCCATAAAAAAATTTTTTCAATTTGGATACTATCTACTTTTACTTCGTGAATATTTTTTAAATATTTATATTCTTTTTCACAAACTATTTCTTTTGTTCCGCTTAATATTAAATCTAAATTGCCATCTTTGTTTATATCTTTATATTCACTTGCTAATTTACCATTTAAAAAAATTTCTCCACAATTCCAATATCCGTATTTTTTATAATTTTCTGGCGCCCATCTAATATCAGAATTATAATCAACCGCATCTGTTTTAATTAATAATTTTATCACATTGTTTTTAATTTCATAAATATATAAATACCCATGCCCAGCGTGAGTTAATCCATAAACCTCTACCAACGGATTATTAAATTCCTTTAAACTAATAAATTTTGCTGATAAAATAGCTTGGTCGGTTGGCAATTCATCTATTAAAAGCCAATTTATATTTTTATTTTTAATTTCACCAATCTTTAAATCTTCCCACCAATCTTTTTCCCATTCTACTTGCGCTAAAAAATATTTTTTATTTTCATTATATTTTAAATCAATATTTTCAATTTCTTGATTACTTTCCTCAATAATTTGATTATTTATTTTTGCATCAAGCGAATAAGCCTCGCTATTTTTGTTTGAAAATAAAATTATTAATATAAAAAACAAAATTACTGACCATAAATAAATTGTCTTCTTTTTTTCTTTTTTTATCCCTTTTTTATAAATATCCCAAACACTATTTACATATTCTTGTTTTCCTGGACCATATTTTAATACTGCTTCTTGCCATGACCTCCAGTATCTTTTATTGTCAATAGTTATGCCTTGAGCTTTATGATAAAGCCATCTCACGCCCCAATAAATGCTATCTTTTGCAGTTTCTATTTTAGCATCATATTTTAAAAGTATTGTTTCATTATTATGAATCCAATATTCTTTAAGCTCACCTCTTAATGTTTTTAATGAAGGATCACCAAGATTTCCAACTTGCATTACATTTTTATTAGTTCCATTGCAATATCCAACTCTACTCTCTTGATAAATTATTGCTTTTACTAAATTTGGATCAAGTGGTTCGCATGGAGGATCGGAATCTTTTAAAAACTCATTGTTCCAAAAAGTAACTACTTCTGTTATTGTCGTGTCGTATTGATTATAATCTTCATTACCAAAAACACCTTTATATTTATAAGGTTTAATTATTTCTTCATTATGTTCATCATTGTCAGACAAAATAGCAACTTCAATTTTATTTAAATATGGATTTTTATCTGCCCATAATTCAATAAAATGTTTTCCTTTTTTAAAATTTACCTCTTTCTTGAATGTCGTTTCTTTTCCCTTTAATACTTTTCCGCACCAATACCAATCTTTGTGTGAATTTTTATTTTCGTTTTTTTCTATTTTGCCGTCAATAATCAATTTAATATCTTCATCATCTTTATTCAATTTATTAGCGCTAGCTGAAATACTAAATTCTTTAATAGCTAAATTTTGTGAAATATAATTTATCCAAGGCCTTCTATCTCCTTTTTCTGGCGGATTATTATCTATTGGAGAATAAATTAGTATGTTATTATCTTTTTCTTCTAACTCTAATATATTAATGCTTTCTAAAATTGGACTTTGATTAGGTTTTAAATAAATTGCATGTTCACCTTTCTTTAAATTAATAGCAATTATTACTGTTTTTGATAATCCTTTTAATTCGTTTCCATTCCAAATCGCCTTAATATCATTATTTTTACTATTTGAAATGAAAATTTCATTATTATCTAAATTTAAAATTATATCATCGTCTTTTAAAAACGATTTTAAATTTTTAAAATTTTGCCACCAACTTTTTGCCCTTGCTATTATTTCAATTAAATAGACTCCTTCTTTTGTTTCAAAGGGATAAAAAAAGTCTTCTTTAATCTCCTTATTTATTTTTTGGCTATAAATAAGTTTCATATTTTAAATTATTATAAAAAATAAAAATTATTTTTTAATTTTCATCTTAATTATTAGTAACATTTGTTTTAGGTTTTACCAAACCGTGTTCTAACTCCACATCAAACCCTATTTTGAATTGTTCTATATTAAATTTACTCCAATTAATTCCTAATTTCTCACCAACCTTTTTAGCTTCTTTAATTATAACATGCTTCTTTTGTTTAGCAACCAATTGTACTTAGTTTGTCAACGGGAATTAAAAATGATAACATTCATCACCGACCTCCTTATTCTCAACTCGATCTTTAATATACCCTAATTGACAAAATTAATCAAAAGAAATATAGTTAACAACATAAATTAACTTTAAATATTTTTTATTTATTAATCAAAAAATTATGGAAGAACAAAAAAGTTCAAATTGTACAGTTAATTCTACTGTTAAAATAGTAGGAATTGTTGTACTTGGAATTATATTAATGACGATTGCAACACTTATACAACAAGCTTTTTTTCTAGCACAAACTGAAGGAACAGTACAGTTTACAGGACAAGGCAGAGTAGAAATAAAGCCAGATATGGCAATGCTAAATCTAGATATAGCAACTTTTCAAGCAAAAACTCCCGAAGAAGCATTAAATCAAACAACAGAAAAAACAAATAAACTAATTTCAGCACTCGAAAAATTTGGCATTGCCGAAAAAGACAGACGAGTAACTATTTATTCTTTTAATGTCAAATATAAAGACTCTTACTCTGATGACTCTTACTCTGATGACTCTTGCTCTGATGACTCTTACTCTACTACAAAAAATAATAAAGATAAAAATGAACAATTAGAAAAAATGCCAAAGATTATCGGATACAACGGGTTTCGGCGTATAACGATAAAAGTAAGAGGGATTAACAAAGATTCTACAAAAATTGATAACCTAATAAAATTAGCAGTCGAACAAGGAGTTAATAATATTGGATCTGTAAAATTTTTTGCGTCTAATATTGAAAAAGCGAAACAAGAAGCAAGAAAAGAATCTTTAAAAGATGTAAAAAACAAAGCAATGGAAGCATCAAATGAATTAGGAATAAAGTTAGGAAAACTGTCCTACATATCTGAAAATATTATAAGTGCTCCTGGTCAAGGATATAACGAAGGTTGGAGCGATAGTAGTTCTTCCGTGTCTTTACCAAACGAAAATAATCCTATTTCTATCTCTCAATCTCAATCTTTCGATCCTACGATAGTCGTTATTGAAACAACGGGTACTTATTATACAAAATAAAAAAATAAATATCGTAAAAAAAATACCGAAGGGAATTTCCAGAAATTTAAACTGGAAACTTTCCTTCGGATATTGTCATTCTTCTAAAACATCATTGTTCTTCTCCTTCTGCCTGTCTAAGAGCTTCACGAACAATTTTTAAGTTTCCACCAGCCTCCTTAATCACGTTGAATAATTTAAAGAAAAATTGTCCTTCTGATAAAAACTTCCCATAATTGAGTTTGACATTATCAAACTCAATTTTGAAACTAACAGAAGATTTTTTATATTCTTTTGTAGTTTCCCCTTCCATTCCTTTTTTAGTTTCCTCTTCTGTCATTACAATGCTATAATAGACCATCTTGGATTCTGAGTATCCCAAAATTTTTGCGACTTCAGCTTCTACTTTTCCAAGGGTAACTTCTAGGCCAATCAGGACTTTTGCCCCAATAGTTTCACCCTGACGAATCAATCCCAGCAGCAAATGCTCTGTGCCAATATAATTATGCCCCAATCTT
>JAURWF010000014.1 GCA_030655095.1 bacterium | reverse complement strand
GGAGCTCCCCGAAGCTCCGCTTCTGTTTCTTTTTATTTTTTTCTATCTTAAATTCTATTCCAAAGTCAGCTTGCGGGGTTTTTTATTTGACCAAAATTGGAAAGGTTAGTAAGCTATTTATATGAATAAGTGATAAGCGTCTGTTTTAAAATATATTTTTTATGGAAAATAAAATTAGAAATTTTTGTATAATTGCGCATATTGATCATGGTAAATCAACATTGGCTGATAGAATGTTGGAAATTACTGGGACTGTTGAAAAAAGAAAAATGAAAGAACAATTTTTGGATAGAATGGATTTAGAAAGAGAGCGGGGGATTACTATTAAATTACAGCCTGTTACCATGGAATATCAAGGTTATATTTTAAATTTAATTGATACTCCTGGTCATGTTGATTTTACTTATGAAGTTTCTCGAAGTTTGGCCGCTGTTGAAGGAGCTATTCTTTTAATTGATGCTAGTCAAGGAATTCAAGCTCAAACATTGGCTAATTTATATTTAGCGTTAGAACAAGATTTAGTAATTGTTCCAGTTGTTAATAAAATTGATCTACCGGCAGCCGATATAGAAAAAACAAAAAAAGAAATAGTTGGCCTTCTTGGTTGTCAAATGGAAGATATAATTTGCTCATCAGGAAAAACTGGACAAGGAGTTGAAGATATTTTGGCAGAAGTCCTGAAAAAAGTCCCTTCACCTTCCATTATTAATTCAAAAAAACCAAATAGTTTATCTGAAACTGATGTTAATGCGCCTTTACGAGCGTTAATTTTTGATTCTAATTATGATGAATATAGAGGCGTAGTTGCTTATGTAAGAATTTTTGATGGACAGATTAAGCAACATGATAAAATTACTTTAATGGCTACTGGCGCTAAAAGTGAAGCTTTAGATGTCGGTATTTTTAAACCAGAATATAAATCAACAGGCAAATTAAGTACAGGTGAAATTGGATATATTGTTACTGGCTTTAAGGATGTAAGCGAATGTAGAGTCGGAGATACAATTATTTTAACATCGCATCTAACCTCTGAGATGCAACCGCTTAAAGGTTATAACGAGGTTAAACCAATGGTTTTTGCTGGAATTTTTCCGCAAGAAGGAAATGAATTTAATGAATTACGTGAAGCAATTGCTAAATTAAAATTAAATGATGCCTCGTTAATTTACGAACCAGAACATTCTGAAGCTCTGGGTGTTGGATTTAGATGTGGATTTTTAGGCTTACTTCATTTAGAAATTTTTCAAGAAAGATTAAGCAGAGAATATAATTTAGATTTAATTGTTACTACTCCTAGTGTTGCTTATAAAATTTATTATAGAAAAAAAATAGAGGAAATTGTTCGTAGTCCGCAAAAATTTCCAGATCCATCAGAGATAGAAAAAATTGAAGAGCCTTGGACAAGTCTTGATATTATTACGCCAAAAGATTATATTGGCGCGATTATGAAATTGCTTCAAGAAAAAAGAGGGATTTATAAAAATACTGAATATTTAGATGAATCGCGAACAATTCTCCATTATGAAATTCCAATGGTTGCTATTTTGACAGATTTTTATGATAAAATAAAAAGCGTAAGTTCAGGCTACGGTTCAATTAATTATGAGTTTTTAGATTATCGTACCGCTGATGTTGTTAAAATGGACATTCTAGTAGCAGAAGATCAAATAGAGGCATTATCAACAATTGTTTATAGAGACGAGGCGTCTAGACGTGGTAAGGAAATTGTTAATGTTTTGAAAGAAACTTTACCAAAACAAATGTTTGTTATAAAATTACAAGCAGTAATTGGTGGAAAAATTGTTGCTGCCGAAAGAATCTCGGCTTTTAGTAAAGATGTTATCGCTAAACTTTATGGAGGTGATGTTTCTCGTAAACGCAAGCTTTTGGAAAAACAAAAAAAGGGCAAAAAAAAGATGATGGCTTCAGGTAAAGGAAGTGTAGAAATTCCTCCCGACACTTTTATCAAAATTTTAAGAAGATAAAAAAGTCTGTAAAGTCTGTAAAGTCCATAAAGTCCATAAAGTCTGTAAAGTCAAAAGTCCATAAAGTCAAAAGTCTGTAAAGTCGAAAGTCCATAGAGTCAAAAGTCTGTAAAGTCCATAAAGTTCATAAAGTCTGTAAGGTTTAGAAATTTTAAATTTTTATTAATCTATTTAAGAAGCTTTTATGAAAAAAAGTATAGTACGAAAAATAATGTGGATAATTACTTCTGTTATAATTATTTTTACAATGGTAGCTTGGACTATTGGCGTTGCTTTTATTTAAAAAGCATAAATGTCAGAATCCTCTTTGAGAGATTCTGACGGGGCAAAAAGTTCCCATTTTGTCATCTAGAGCCCCGCGCATTTGGCGGGGTGAGAGATCTGCAATAGATAAATAGCAAAATAAACTTATTTATTTGGCAAACACATATTATAGATCTCTCACTCCGATTACAGGGCTCGAGATAACAAAAGAAAGAGAATTTGTGAATAGTTGCAATGTGTCAATTTGACATTCCAGATAGCTATGCTAAAATTAAAGCATAGTTTAATTTTAGCGTTAATGGGTAAAATTTATGTATATTAAGCGAAAAATTGAATATGACATTTTGAAGTATTTGCATAGACCTGAGATTATTGCTTTGATTGGTCCAAGGCAGTGTGGCAAAACTACTGTTTTAAAAAAAATTTATTGTTCTTTATCTGACGCTGTTTTTTTAACTTTTGAAGACCAACAGGTTTTATCAATGTTTGAAAATAATATTAAACAATTTATTGCTGTTTATCTTGCTGACAAAAAATATGTTTTTATTGATGAATTTCAATATGCTAAAAATGGAGGCAAGCTTTTAAAATATATTTATGATTTACACCATACTAAAATAATTATTTCTGGCTCCTCAGCAATTGATCTAACTGTTAAAGCTATTAAATTTTTAGTTGGCAGAATTTTTGTTCTTAACATGCTTACTCTTGATTTTTATGAATATCTATCTTTTAAAAATCCTAATGACGCTAGATTTTATAAAAAAAATAAAATTGATCTTAAATTTGGCCAGAAATTTAATCCAATAACAAAACAAATAAAAACATTAAACGATCATTTTGAAGAATATGCTATTTGGGGTGGGTATCCTCAGGTTGTTTTATCAAAAGATTCAACAGAAAAAATTGAGATTTTAAAAAATATCTATAATACGTATTTTTTGCGCGAAGTTAAAGATATTTTAGGCTTAATTGATGATTATAAGTTAAGCCGTTTGATTAAATCATTAGCTTTACAAATCGGCAATATGGTGGAATACGGAGAATTATCGCGCGTTTCGGAATTGTCTTTTACAACTTTAAAGAAGCAGCTTAATTTTTTGTCAAAAACTTATATCAGCGAATTAATTCGGCCGTTTTATAAAAACAAAAGAAAAGAAATTGTTAAAAATAGAAAAGTTTATTTTTACGATACTGGTTTGAGAAATTTTATTATTAATGATTTTCGTTCATTAAGTGTTCGCCCTGACAACGGTTTTTTATTAGAGAATGCTTGTTGGATGCAGTTGTTAAAAAATGGTTTTGAAGTTCAGTATTGGCGTGATAAGAATAAAAATGAAGTTGATTTTATTATTAATTTAGGAGAAGGTAAAATCGCAGCGATGGAAATAAAATATCAACGCGCCAAGTGTCGAAAATTGCCGCTTGCTTTTACTGATAATCATCCCGAGGCAATGGCTTATTGTTTTTATATGGTGGGAGATAAAATTAAAAAAAATGTTGATGAATCTTTTTTGCCACTGCCATTAATTTGAAATTCTTTATTTAAAAGAGTATTTGGCGGAAGTAAAAAAAAGTTATAAATAATTTATAAAAAAAGGACTAATCTATTTAAATTATTTTTTATGCAGAATAAATGGGAATTAATGTCTGTTATTGACGATGATTTTATTAAAAAAAATCCTGAATATAATAAGATTATACTCCAGTTGTTTTTTAATAGACGACTAACAGAAAAAGAAGAAATAAGAAAATTTTTTCAAATTGATTATAATGATTTGCTTGATCCTTTTTTGTTTAAACATATGGATCGCGCTGTCAGTTTGATTATCAACCATATTAAAGCTGGGAATAAAATAGTAATTTATGGTGATTACGATGCTGACGGCATAACAGCTTCCGCAATTTTAGTGGAAACTTTAACAATATTTAAAGCCAAAGTTAGTGTTTATATACCAGACAGAATGAAAGAGGGCTATGGCTTAAATAAAAAAGCTATTGACGAGTTAGCGCAAGCTGAAACAAAATTAATTATTACTGTAGACAACGGCATTCGTAATAAAAAAGAAGTTGGATATATAAAAGAATTAGGATTAGATGTTATTATTACTGATCATCATGAAGCTCCTGCTGATAAAAATAATTGGCCAGATTGTTTAATTATTAATCCTCATGCAGAAGATTATTTTTTTAAATCATTAGCTGGTGTTGGAGTATCTTTTAAATTAGCAATAGCATTAATCAAAAAATCTAAATTAACAGAAGAACAGAAAAAAAGATTAGAAGAAAGAATCTTAGATTTAGTGGCAGTGGGAACTGTTGCTGATTGTGTAGATTTAATTGGTGAAAATAGAATTTTAGTTAGCAAGGGATTAGGAATTATTAATAAATCATCAAGACTTGGTTTGAATGAATTAATAAAAGTATCTCAATCCAACAATTTTAAAAAAGAAATTAGCTCTTGGAATATTAGCTGGCAAATTGCTCCTAGAATTAATTCTGCAGGAAGACTTGACCATGCCAATACCGCTTTTAGGCTTTTAATTACTAAAGATCAAGAAGAAGCTAAAATAATAGCTGAAAAATTAAATATTAAAAATTCTGAAAGACAAAAAATGACTGAAGCAATCGTTGAGACTTGCAAAACAAAGATTGAAAAAGAGATGTTGGATGATAAAATATTAATTCTTGTTTCACCGAATTTAGATGAAAATGAAGAAGCGCTTGGTTGGCCAGAGGGCGTAATAGGTTTAGTGGCTGGTAAAATATGCGAGCTTTATTCTCGACCAACATTAGTTATTACTAAAATGAATACAGAGATTAAAGGATCTGGGCGGAGCATAGAGGAATTTAATATAACAAAAGCAATTGAACAGGAGTGTCAATATTTAGTTAAATTTGGTGGACATGCTCAAGCTTGTGGATTTACAATTAATAATCAAGCTGATTTACTTAAATTTACAATTGATTTAAAAAAAATTGCAAAAAAGCAACTTGGAAAAATTGACTTAACTTCTAAATTAATTATTGAAGCAGAATTAAATTTATTAGAAATAAATGATCAGTTAGTAGAAAAGCTAGGGGAGTTTGAGCCGTTTGGCGAGGGTAATTTGCGACCAAAATTTGTTAGTTTTAATTTAACTATTATTGATAAAATGACTATGGGTGCTGATGGTCAGCACGTTAAATTTAAATTTGATAATTTTTGGGCTATAGCTTTTAGACAAGCAGAAAAATGGAGTGAATTAAAAATTGGCGATAAAGTTGATGTTGTTTATTATATTGAATTTAATGAATTTAATGGTAGAAGAACTGTGCAGATGAATATTATAGATATTAAAAATTAGCTTGTTAGCTTTTTAGCTTCTTAGCTTTTTAGAAATTAATTTATAATTTATAATTTATAATGTTATGAATAAATATAATAAATTAATTTTATATACTGATGGCGGGGCACGAGGTAATCCTGGGCCATCTGGAATAGGCGTTGTTATTTTTGATGAAAAAGGAAATATTGTTGATGAAATTTCTAAATATATTGGTAATGCTACTAATAATCAAGCTGAATATAAAGCGTTGATAGCTGGCTTAGCTAAAGCCAAAGAATTGGATGGGCAAGAAATTGAAGTTTTTTTAGATTCTGAATTAGTTGTTAAACAATTAAACAGAGAATATAGAGTTAAAGATCAACATTTAGCGCTATTATTTGTTGAAGCATATAATATTAGTATTAGTTTTAAAAAAATAGTTTTTAAACACATTCCTCGTGAAAAAAATAAACTCGCTGATAAACTAGTTAATTTAGCGCTTGATAATGCAGGGAAATAAATTTTAAATTATTAAAATTATACTTATGGATTATAATGAAGAATCTCTTAAACTTCATCAACTTAAAAGAGGGAAAATTGAGATTAGATCAAAGGTGGAATTAAAAACTAAAGATGATTTGTCTTTGGCGTATACTCCTGGCGTGGCAGCTGTTTCTAGTGCTATTGGAATTGATAAAAAATTGTCTTGGAAATTAACTAATCGCGCTAATCAAGTTGCGATTATTTCTGATGGCACAGCTATTTTAGGTTTAGGCAACTTAGGACCAGAAGCGGCAATGCCCGTAATGGAAGGCAAGGCTATAATTTTTAAAGAATTTGCTGGAGTTGACGCTTTTCCGCTCTGTATTAAAACAACAGATGTTGAAGAAATTATTAATTTTTGCAAATTAATTGAACCTAGTTTTGGTGGAATTAATTTAGAAGATATTTCAGCGCCACGTTGTTTTACAATATTAAAAAGACTAGAAAATGAATTATCTATTCCTGTTTTTCATGATGATCAAGATGGTACAGCGATTGTAGTTTTGGCTGCGCTAATTAATGCTTGTCGTGTTACAAAAAAAGATATTAAAAAATTAAAAATTATAATTAATGGCGCTGGTGCCGCAGGTATTGCTATTACACGACTATTGATTAATCAGGGTGTTGCTGATATTATTTTAGTTGATAGTCTTGGAGCAATTTATGATGGTAGACCCGATTTAAATGATTTTAAAGTTCAAATTGCCAAGCAAACTAACGAATCTAAAATTATTGGCGGGCTAGAAAAAGCTGTTATTGGATGCGATGTTTTTATCGGTGTTTCTAGAGGTAATTTGTTAAAATTTGAGATGATAAAAACTATGGCCATTAACCCAATTATTTTTGCGATGGCAAATCCAAATCCAGAAATATTGCCAGACCAGGCTTTATTGGCAGGAGCGTCAATTGTTGGCACAGGTCGTTCAGATTTTCCTAATCAAATTAATAATGCATTAGTTTTTCCTGGATTATTCCGTGGTTTACTTGATCAACAAATTGTTCACATTACTAATGAAATAAAAGTAAATGTTGCGAATGCTTTGGCTTATACAATTACTCCAACAAAAAATCAAATATTACCGCTAATAACTGATAAAAATGTAGTTAATGCGATAGCAAAAGCTGTAAAAAAACATTATTAATTTTTAAAATTATGATTTTAGAAAAATGGCAAAATATTGTAGGAAAAATTAAAGATAATTTTTCCGTTGAAGATTCTGGTCAAGATCATTTGGACGAAGCTGGTGGAATTGATATTGACTACATTGTTTTTCAAGGACCATTAGGAAAAATAAAATTAGAATATACTATTAAGCCAGCTATTTTGGATAAAAAAACAATTTATTCTAGTCGCATTGGTTCTGAAACAAAAATAGAATATGTTTATAGTCAAGATGAAAAAAGTTCTAAATTAAATGTTTTTAAATGGGATGAGGTGATTAATGATTGGCAAGAAATTGACGCCAAAAGCCTTGGATTATAAAGTCCATAAAGTCTATAAAGTCTGTAAAGTCCATAAAGTCCATAAAGTCAAAAGTCTGTAAAGTCTGTAAAATAATTTTAAAAAGTTAATATTATGATAAAAAGAGAGCAAATTTTAATCAGTTTAATTTTTGTTTTTTTATTAGTAGCTATTTATTTAGTATTTACTTCTAAAACAATACAAAAAGTTGATCAATCAAATTTAACGACAGCAAATGTTGATATTGCGCAATTAGAAGAAAAATATCAAACACAAGTAAAGAAGATTTTTAATAATTATGAAAAATTAATAGTTAACAATAATTATACATTAGATCAAATAGTTCAAATAAAAAATAGATTACTTAATTTGCAAGTGCCAACTAAATTCAAAGATTTACATATTAATTTAATTTTAGCGTTGACTAGAATTGAAAATTGGTTAATGAACAAAGATGAAACAGAAAAAGTAATCGCTCAACAAATAATTGATCAAATTAAAATAGATTATAGTTGGATAAACAATTAGTTATGAAATATAATTATTTATTGCCATTATTAACACCATTGATTGTTTTTGTTTTTTTAGAGATTTTTTTTGGCTATCCAAAGATGATTTATATAATTTTAGTATTAATTAATTTAATTATTTTTTTTACAGTATGGCGATTAACTAAAGCTAGCAAGATTGACAAACAATGGTGGAATTTTTTAATTTTACCAGCTTTAATGTCATCAATGGTTATAGCTTATTCAATATTTTTAAATAATAATAATAAAATTTTAATACAATTATTATTTATTGCCAGCATAATATTTTTGTATTTTTATTTATACTGCGTTTATTATTATTTAATTCGCCCGCAATCTTATAAAACTTTTAGTATTGAAAATATTTCATCTTATGGCAATTTGTTGACTTTTTTTCTCACGGCTTCCACTATTTACGGATTACAATCTTTTCTTAACTTACCGATTTGGATATTAGAAATAATTATGTCAGTAATTATTTTTCTAATCGTTTATCAAATTATTTGGGCTAATAAAATTGATTTTAAAAAAGGGTTACCTTATATTCTAGTTTGCTGTTTAATTTTAATTGAGTTTTCATGGTCAATTTCTTTTTTGCCTTTTAATTATAATATTGCTGGTTTGATTTTAACTATTGGTTATTATATTTTAGCTAGTTTAATGAAAGATCATTTGCTTGATAAATTAAATAAAAAAGCAATAAAAATATATTTAAGCATAGGCTTAATTAGTTTGCTTTTAATTTTGTTTACAGCACAATGGCTATAAATTATTAATTTAAAATTAACTAACTAACTTTTTTTATATTTATGCCTAAAATTAAAAATATAATTGCTCGAGAGATTTTGGATTCTCGTGGCAATCCTACAATTGAAACTAAAATTATTTTAAACAATGGATTATTTGCTAAAGCTGGGGTGCCTTCTGGTGCTTCAACTGGTATTCATGAAGCAATAGAATTACGCGACGAAGATTCTAAAAGATATAGTGGACTTGGAGTTCTTAATGCTATAAAAAATATTAAAACAAAAATTGCGCCAGAATTAATTGGCATGGACGTAACTAAACAAGAAGATATAGACAATTTAATGATAAAATTAGACGGAACAAAAAATAAAAGTAAATTAGGAGCTAATGCAATTTTATCAGTATCTCTAGCTTGCGCTCGCGCAGGTGCGTTAACCTCGGGAATAGAATTATATGAATACATTGCTACAAGCTACAAGCTACAAGCTACAAGCTACAAGCTACCGACGCCTTGTTTTAATGTTTTTAATGGAGGTAAACATGCTGATACTAATTTAGATTTTCAGGAGTTTATGGTTATTCCGACGCTAGACACTAGCTTTAAAGAAAAAGTTAGAGTGGGAGCTGAGATTTTTCATGAATTAGGAAAAGTATTAAAAAGCGCTGGTTTTGATACTGATGTTGGCAATGAAGGAGGATATGCACCAGACATTGTTTCTAGTATTCAAGCCATTGAATTAATTATTGCGTCAGCTATTAAAGTAGGCCATACTCCTGGAAAAGATTTTGGCTTAGGAATTGATGTTGGCTCATCAGGCCTTTATGATCAACAAACAAAAAAATATATCTTTAAATTAGATAAGGCTTATTTTACTAATATGACTTTAGTAGGCCTTTATAATGAATGGTTAAGAAAATATCCAATTATTTTTATAGAAGATGGATTAGCCGAAGATGATTGGCAAGGATGGCAAGAGCTAACTAAAGAACTTGGCAAAAAATTACTTGTGGTTGGTGATGATTTATTTGTCACAAATGAACAACGATTGCGTCAAGGGCTTAAAGAAAAAGTAGCTAATTCTATTATAATTAAACCAAATCAAGTTGGGACTTTGACAGAAACAATTAATTGCGTTAAATTAGCGCAAAAACATAATTATAAAATTATAGTCTCTCATAGAAGTGGCGAAACTACAGATGATTTTATTGCTGATTTGGCAGTAGCTGTTGGCGCAGAATATATCAAATCAGGATCTTTATCCCGTGGAGAAAGAGTGGTAAAGTATAATAGATTAATGGAAATAGAAGAGGTGTTAGGTATTAACTGAAAGGTGTTAGGCAATTCAATAAACCTATGGCAAAACAAGAAAAAAAAATAGTAAAAAATATTTTACCAATGATTCTCGTTATTTTAGACGGGTGGGGAATTGCCGAGCCTAGTATTGGGAATGCTATAACATTAGCCAAAACTCCAACAATGAATGGATTAATTAAAAAATTTCCATCAACTAAACTTTTTGCTCATGGGAAATATGTTGGTTTGCCTGCTGATCAACCAGGAAATTCTGAATCAGGACATATGAACATTGGTGCTGGAAGAATAGTTGAACAAGATGTGATAAAAATTGACAAAAGTATTAACGATGGAACTTTTTATAAAAACCCAGCTTTTTTTGAAGCAATAAGACATGTTAAAAAAAATAAAAGCAAACTTCATTTAATGGGTATGATTTCTAATGGAATGAGCGCTCATAGCGATCCGAAGCATTTATCAGCTTTGTTAGAGTTAGCTAAAAATTATCAAGTTAAAGAAGTATATTTGCATTTGTTTACTGACGGCCGTGATTCACCAAAATATTCTTCTTTAAAATTAATTCAAGAGATAAGAAAAACTTTTAAAAATGGCGAATGCATAGCTACTATAATTGGTAGATTTTATGCTATGGATAGAAAAAAAACATGGGAAAGAACAGAAAAAGCTTATAATGCTTTAGTTGGCGGAGAAGGTAGGCAAGCTGAAAGTGCTGAAGCAGCTATTACAGAAAGCTATAATCGTGGTGAAAATGATGAATTTATTGAGCCATATATTATTTATCAAGATGGTAAAATGACGCCACGAATTAGTGATAATGATAGCGTTATATTTTTTAATCTAAGATCAGATCGCGCTAGACAATTAGCTAAAGTATTTGTACAAAAAGAGTTTTGTTTATTAAATGGCGAGTGTTTTAGTAGAACGAAGGATGTAAAAAATTTGCGCTTTGTTGCTATGACTGATTTTGGCCCAGATTTAGATAGTATTTTAAGCGCTTATCCTAGCGCTGATATTAAAGAAACTTTACCAATAGCGCTAAAAGAATTAAAACAACTTTATTTAGCAGAGACAGAAAAATACGCGCATGTTACTTACTTTTTTAATGGTGGTTATGCAAATCCAGTGGATGGTGAAGCTAGGCGATTAATTCCATCTCCTGATGTAAAGTCTTATGATCTTACTCCAGAAATGAGTTCTGAAAAATTAAAAAAAGAAGTTATTAATAATTTAAATAAAAATAAATACGATTTTACTGTTTTAAATTTTGCTTCTCCTGATATGATTGGTCATACTGGAAATTTAGATGCTGGCATAAAATGTTGTCATAAAGTTGACGGATATTTAGGCGAAATAGTTAGTGAATATCTTAAAGTTAATGGCACAGTTTTAGTTACAGCTGATCATGGTAATATTGAAGAGATGATTAATTTAAAAACAGGGGAAATTGATACTGAACACTCAACTAATCAAGTCCCTTTTATTTTAGTTAATAAACGCTTGTTAAATAAAATTAAATTAAGAGAAAAAGGAGTTTTGGGTGATATAGCGCCAACAATCTTAGAATTATTAGCGTTAAATAAACCAAAAGAGATGACTGGAAAAAGTTTAATAATTTAAATTTTGTATTATTTTAATGGCAAATAAGAAACAACAACAAATACGACCTAAACCAGTAGTACTAGTAATTTTAGATGGTTGGGGAGTAGCTCAACCATGTAGTGGTAATGCTATTAGTCAGGCGAATATTTCTAATATTAATGGGTATATTTCTCAATATCCTGCTATGACACTTAGAGCTTCAGGCGAAGCAGTTGGTTTGCCATGGGGTGAGTCTGGAAATAGTGAGGTTGGGCATTTAAATTTAGGATTGGGTAGAATTTTTTATCAAAATTTACCCAAAATAAATAAAGCTATTAGCGATAATAGTTTTTATAAAAACGAAGGGCTTTTATCCGCTATTTCTCATGTTAAAAAAAATAAATCAAAATTGCATTTATTGGGATTAGTTTCTAACGGGGGAGTGCATTCTTCTATTGATCATTTAGAAGCTTTATTGGTTTTAGCCAAAGAGCAGGGGGTTGAACGGCTTTATATTCAAGCCATTTTAGATGGTCGTGACACATCATATAATAGTGGGATTGATTTTATTAAACAAATTGAACAAAGTTTAGCCAATAACGGTTTGGGCGAGATAGCTTCTTTGTCTGGTCGTTTTTATGCTATGGATAGAGATAATCATTGGGATAGAATTGCTAAAGCTTATGATGCAATGGTTTTAGGCAAAGGCAACCAGAGCCAATCAGCAACAGTGGCTATTGCTGAAAGTTATGAAAAAAAAATTTTTGATGAAGAGTTTACTCCAACAGTTATTTGCAAAGAAGATGGATTACCAAAAGGATTAGTAGAAGATGGAGACGCTGTTATATTTTTTAATTTTCGCGCTGATCGCACTCGTCAAATTACCAAAGCTTTTGTTCTTCCAGGACTTATTAAATTTAAACGTGAAAAATTTTTAAAAGATTTATCATTTATTTGTTTTACAGAATATGAAAAAGCTCTTCCTGTACAAATTGCTTTTTTGTCAGAAATAATTGAACAAACTTTAGGTAAAACTATATCGCAAGCCGGATTAACCCAATTAAGAATAGCTGAAACTGAAAAATATGCCCATGTAACCTATTTTTTTAATGGTGGTGATGAAACTAAATCGTTGGGAGAGGATCATGTTTTAGTGTCTTCACCTGGGGTAGCTAGTTATGACTTAAAACCAGAAATGTCAGCATCTGAGGTGACTGATAGGCTTATAAAAGAGATTAATAATGATAAGTACGATTTTATTTTAGTAAATTTTGCTAATGCTGATATGGTTGGTCATACGGGTAATTTGAAAGCAACCATTAAAGCAGCGGAATTTATTGATAAATGCGTTAGTAAAATTGTTAAATCAACCCTTATAAAAGATGGTTTAATTTTTATTACCGCTGATCATGGTAATGCTGAATGTATGTTTAATATGCAAACTGGCATGATTAATAAAGAACATTCAAATAATTCAGTGCCTTTTATTATAGTTAGTAAGCAATATGAGGGTAAGAGTTTAAATAAACAAGATGCGCCAGGAGGTGATTTAAGCATGGTTCAATCTCAAGGCGTTTTGTCTGATGTAGCGCCAACAATACTCAAAGCGTTGGGTATAGAAAAACCAGAAGAAATGACAGGCAGGAGTCTAATATAAAAAATATGATAAAACGATTATTCCATGGAAAAATAAATGGTATTACTACAGCCGCCTTATTAATTGCGGCTTCTTCTTTAATTAGCAGATTTTTAGGCATATTTCGTGATAGAATTCTAGCTGGGCAATTTGGCGCTGGTGATACTTTAGATATTTATTATGCGGCTTTTCGTATTCCTGATTTAATTTTTAATTTATTAATATTGGGAGCTTTGTCAGCTGGTTTTATTCCAATTTTTACAAGTTTAATTAAGAACAGAGAAGATGGCATTGAAAAAGAAAAAAATAAAGAAGCTTGGCAGGTTGTCAG
>JAURWF010000011.1 GCA_030655095.1 bacterium | reverse complement strand
CTGGCCATTTCGTTTTATCAAACCATTTCTTTTCAAAACAAATCAAGTCATCCATCGAACGGACTTGTTGCTTATCCAAGGTAAATTCTTCGAATTTTTTTATAAAAACTGGTTCAAAAGACATAGTAAATCCCTTCTTTCTTAAATCTGTCGCCAAAAAACAACAGATTTTTTTATTTAAAATTTAACAGTAGTCAATTTTATTTTCCTAAAATATTTCCAAGTATTTCTCCGTTATCGCGATCTACAAAAACCCATGCATCACCACCTAAAGATAACTTTTTTGGAGCATAATATAATGCCCAATAATTTTTTCGTTTAAGGTTCATCTTTTTTATCCTTTCATTCTGTAATATCAATGGATCTATTTTTACAAATTCTTCCCATTCTGTATTTTTGTCATCAGCTAAGACACGCATATGTTCAGGCACATAATCGTAACCAATTCTTTCTAATTCTTTTTCTCCTATTTCAATTGCTTTTTCTAAATTTATTTTTGTTTTATCCTGTTTAATATTATTATCTTGATCTTCTATCTTAATATTGATTTCTTCGGAGAAAAGTTCGCCTGTCCAAGCAAAAATATTTTTTTTCTCATTTTTTTCATCCAAATATGTTTTTATTTTATTTTTATATTTAGAACGTATTTTAAATGATCTAGGTTCGCCAAGATAAATTGAAAAATAACCAGAAGAAAACAATAAACCTTCATCTAATTCGTTTTTAATTATGATGTCAAAAGATTTTTGAATATACTCTTCTTGTCCTGGTTTTAAAAAAATAAAGTCCTTTTCTTTAGCAAAAACCCGTGGATCAATTGTAGCAGATGTAAAATCTGGCAACTTTTGTCCTTTTTTATCTAATACCTGAATCCAATCATTTGTATTTTTATTATCATTATGTGGAAAAATGTAAAATGATGATTCTCCAACATTTTTCAATTTAACTTCAAAAAATATCTTATCACCAACTTTATAAGTATTTTTATTAGAGGTTATTGAAATACTTAATTTTTTTTCATTACCAAATAAACCAGGCATAAAATTTTTCATAAAATACCCTCCAACTAGGAGTGCTAATAAAATTGTAATTATAATTAATATTTTTATTTTCATAGTTTTTTATCTTTGGCTTTATTTTTTTTATTTTATGATAAAGCTTTCTCTAAAAGGATACAATAACAATTCTACTGAATCAAAAACCTCGATTAATTGATCTTTCATTGAAAGAATTGCATTATGTGTATCACTATTTACAAAACTATTATCATCTATATCTGTATCCATGGGTGGTGTAATTTCAATAATAATATTCAATTTAGGATGATTTTGAAATAAGAATGTACCAGAATTATATTGATTCGGGCTTACTATAATTTGTAAATCAGCTTTATTAAGTTTTATTTCTTTTAAATAATACCATTCATTAAAATTAAACCAACCATAATGATCATCTTTTCTTATCTCGCAAGTACCTCCCCAGGTTTGAGATAAAACCTTAACAAAAGCATCGATCTGTAAATCAGTAGAAAGACCAATAAAATATGATTCTGCTTCATAACCATAATATACTAATCTACTAATAAATTCATTGAAATCTGAAACTCGAAGTATTTCTTCGTAGCCAAAATTATTTTCATCGATATTACTATCATCTTGTAAAAAAATGACTATTTTAGGATCGGTCTTTGCTTCTTTTTGAAGCCATCCATAATCAAAACAAGCCAAAGAATGTCCATCCATTCTTGAAAAAATAATAAGCCTTTCAGGATAACAATATTTAATTTTAACTATAGTTTCTTTTATTTCATCTTCAGACATAAAACCATCAAGAAAAGAACAGAATGTTTCTATTCTATCTATTGACTCAAATTTTGCACCATTTATAAATAACTCTTGAATACCAAAAGATTGTTTTCTAATATAACCACCATTCTGCAATTTCATAACTTGACGATACAATAATGGAAATATAATGCCAAATTCTTGTTCTTTTTTATTTAAAGTGTCTTCAGTAACGCCTTGATTTTTTTCTTTTACAAAACCTTTTGAAGGTTGAATCCAAAATTCATTGATGTCTATATTTTTATTTGTCATATTTTTTATTGATTAAAATTAAATTAAAATAAAATAACGGCTGTGATTAATGTTTTTTTATCATATTTTTGTGTTTTAAATTAATCCTTAATTATATTCCAATCTGCTTGGTAGATTTCATATATTTCAGGAATATCTCTATAACTTTCAGCTCTAAAAATATCAATATATTTATTAGCAGGAAACTTTAAAATAAATTTTGGACCAGTAAGTTGAGAATACATTTTACCTCTACTTGAATCACTGCCTTGACGATAAGTAAAACCCGCTTGCTTCATAATTTCATCTGCTTTTTTAAATGTAATGTCCTTTTTAAACACAACAACTAATTCTACTTGCTCTGAATGTTCTTGAAAAGTTGGTTCTTTTGTGTCTGAAAAAACTAATTTGCCCTCTTCTTCTAATACTTGTTTTATTTTTAAATCATTTCGTGGATCTGTTTCAGGATCATCACATCCTAAGTAATGAATATTTTTTGTACCATACCTAAAAGAATAGAATGTTTTATTGTTTTTGTTAATATCAATATCAGATGTGATATATAAAAACTCTCTATATGCCCTCATATTAGTACTATATAGAGAGTTTTCATTTACTGCTATTACTTTTAACTCTTCAAATATTCCCCCGTAAATACGTTCTCCTTTTACCATTACAACAAATGGAATACGAATAATTTCATCTATTATTGATCGTTCAGGTGTTAATTTGGTTGTTATTCTTTTTTCTGCTTCATCAGTTAAAACAAAATTATGTTCATTCCAATTATATGAAAGAATATCTTTTGATGTAAAAAGGGGTTGGGACGCCAATTTAAATTCAGAAAGATTTGATTGAGGTCCTGACCAACTAATATTTTTATCAGCTAATAAATAAACAGCAAAAGCACTTTCTGAATTCAAAACTTCTATAATTTCTGTCTCAAAACCGACAAGTTCTCGTTCAACTGCAAAAATATATCGCGGGTCATCTGAATTTATGTCTATTTTTTTTAACTCCAAAACCTTTATAATTAACCAAATTCTTTTAAATTCCTCATAGGGTAATTTAAGAGTTTTTTTTAATTTTATCGCATCAACTTGTTTTCTAAGATTTTCAGCATATTTTCCTTCTGTAATAATTGTTAAATCTAATTCTCTTTTATCATTCAGACCAATATTTCCAATATGAATTTTATTAATATTGTTTGGATCATTTTCATCCTCGTCCACAAAAACTTCAATTTTATACAACTTTGAATTTTCCTGATTACTTTCAATTACTATTTTCCAACCGTCCTCTAAAAATTTATTTTTAATTTTTTTAGAAACCTGTATTTGAATAATCAATCCTCTGTTATTGCGTATAGATTCCCAAGACCTTACTTTTTCTGCTTCCTTTCCCCATTGCAATCTATTTTTTGTATAGTCTTCTTTGTTTTGAATCTCTATCTGCTTGTAATCCAAAATAATTTCGCCTTTATACTTTTTATATTTATAATCTAAAATTTGTTTTTCTGGATTAAATTTATCTTGATAATAAAGTTCCATTAAATCTTTTTCAGTAGGTGGTATTTCAAACAAAGGACCATTCTGCCACACTTCCCATGGATTCGGTGTATCTGACTTTGATTGCCATTCCAATATAACAGTTTTGTTGTCTATTTCAAATAAATTAGTCATAAAATTTCTCATAAAATATCCTCCGATTAGGAGTGCTAATAAAATTGTAATTGTAATTAATAATTTTGTTTTCATAAGTTTTTATAAATCTGAATTAAATCCAGAATTATTTAATCGTTCGTTTATTTTTTGTCTCAATTTGTTATTCCTATGGACTTCGCCTTTTATAAAACCAAGAAAAAGCATATTTAAAGCATTCTGAGAATCAATAGCAACATATAGATTGTCACCTTTTTCTATATCAAACACATCGCAATATATCAAAAATGGAGTTTTGCCTTTTTTAGTTTGATCATCTGATAAAGACCAAAAAAATCTTTTATATGTAACATCTCCGGTACTTGCAATGCGCCATCCTTTGCGAATAACTTGAGCCTTTTTAATATAAAATGAATTTGGATGATCAGCTAAATTTTGATATTGTCTAGCAATTAAATTCATTTTTAATAAACAAAATACTGAAATAACAATAATTAAAATACAGAAAATTGGTATAAGATGCCCTAATGCGCCAAAATTTAATAAATTATATTTCCAATGTATTGTTGCCCAACGATAATAAAAAAATGTCATGCAAGCAAAAAATATTATCGCAAATATAAAATTTATCGCATTACCAAATTGAAATTTAGTGGCTGTGATAATTGTCTGTAAATAATTAGCATCAGATAAATTTGGTATTTCTGATGTAAAAATTAATTTTGATTCGTCAATAAACATAATTTTATTAGTTAAAATTAAAACATAGTTCCATTTGATTTTATTTTACATTTATTCATTGATTTAATAATACCATCAACTTCTATTTTATCAAGGTTATATTGCTTTAGTTGTTCTCTTATTTTATCTTCAGATCTGTCAAACCAAAAATTAAGATCTTCAATTGATTTTTCTCTTGCTTTCATTGTTGTTATCATTTTCTCTGGCTCTGTGTTTGGTTTTTTTAGGTTTGTTTTATTAGAATGTGTTTCTATGGCTACAGCTACAACAAGAAGACAATAATCACTTTTTCTAATCGCCTTATTCCATCCATGAGATCCTTCATCATCAGCAAGATTCTTATGTTGGCTATCAAGAATATAATAATTATCCAGAAAATCCGCAAATTCTTTTTCGTCTTTAAAATTAAATTCTGCATCATGATAAATTATAGATTCTTCATTCGTAATTACTATTTCTTCATCTTGTAAGGATGGCAATTTAGTATGACCGCTAATAAAAGAAAGGGCAATTATTATTAATCCCGTTAACCAAAAGCTATATATAAATAAAATGATCTTAATTTGATTTTGTATAATAAATTTTACTGCTCCTAAATTTTGATTACCTATTTTAATTTGGGTAGCAATAAATGCTTGTATAAATAATGGAACAATTGAAATTGCCATAACCGCGACCAAAATTATAGAAATAATTAAACCATATGTTTCTATTTTATGCTCAATCCCTAACCTTTTTACTATCCCTAAATATTCAACAATATTTACCACGATACCTAATAATATAATTATTCCTAATGTGGAAAAAAATATTGTTGCCCACAATTTTGTGTTTTGTAATATTTCTAAGTTAAATTTCATAGTAGCTTTATTATATTTTCGCAAATTTATGGGAGAAATTTTACTGCATCTTTTGATATTCCAATTCTATTTAATTCAGATTGAAATGCGATTGGAAGTTTCTTTTTCCATTGTAAATTATTAGTAGCATAACAAAAATTATCTCCATAATTTGACCCTTCAAGAAGCCAGTAATTATTATTATTATCTTTCATAAAAATAACAAATGTGCAATCTCCCCCGAAATGTTCTTCTGAGTCTGAAAAACAGAAAGTAGCGCCATTGTACACATTTGGTGTTTCAATTGAATATCCTATTGTATTAGGGATATCTGAACTTATTATTTTTTTGATATTAGCTATTTCTAAATCTATAAATCCTTGAGCATATCCAAGTAAAAACCCATAATCACTATTTTTAAATAAACTATGGAATTGTACTAAATCCTCTTTAGTAAATCCTAATTTTTCAATAGTAGGTAAACTCACAGAGCCATTTTTTTTATGTATTTCGTCGTTAAAAAAAGTCCCATGAGCACCATGATAATATTCACATCCTTCTCCGCTTATATTATAAGAAAGATTATTAATATCATTAAAAGATATAACAACTGAGCATATTGTTTTATAACCATCTATTTCAGATTCAAGTATGTTTTCATATACAAGCGAAGACGAAGCGGTTCGTTTAGCAATTCCGCTTATACCTCCTAAGTGACCGAAATTAACTGTACTAATGTTGTATGAAATTTCTTTTTCAGAACTATTTGATATTTCAACATTGCTATCTTGAAGTGGATTTTTTGTGTCAAACACATAATGTCCATCTAATGATAGATGTGAAATTATTGTCGCATTACTCGGGGTGCTATTTTTTTGAAATTTTGGATAAACAAAAAACATACAGCTAACGATAAGAAGTATACATACTAAAATAATATAAAGTAATTTATGTTTAGTCATAATTATTTTTCTTTAAGTTTTTGACTATCTTTAATTATTTCAAATTCTTTATTCTTAAAAGCGTCACCAATATTTTGAACTTCTTTTTTTTCTTCATCTATCCACATTATTAATTTATTTTTATAAAAATAGTATTTTTCTTCTGATATTTTTGATTTATTTATGTCAAAAATTTCTTCATCATTATCTTCTTTTGCCATTTTTTCATCATAATACATAGGTCTATTATATTCATAGTTTTGATCTAAAACAAATATTAATTCTTTATTCTTATAATAATATTCATTTACTGATTTTCCAGTTTCTCCTAAATAAGTTGCCGTAATTTTTTTTAAATTTTTATTTTCAAAATAATAAACAACCATTCCGCCATCAGTTGATTCCCCAGACATATCTTCTTCAACTATTTTGTATGTGTTGATTTTGCTATTTATTTCCGAAAAATCATTTTTAATGGCAGACATAATTTCTTGTTTTGATACTGTTTTATTTTCTTCTTCTTTACCAACTTCTTCAACCATACTATCAAAGCCATTAAGAGCGTTCTCAACTGCAAAAATATATCGTGGGTCATCATGCCCTATATCTATTTTTTTTGAAGTAAGAATTTCTCTTCCATCTTTTTTTTCAAATTCTTCACTAACTAGTTCAAGGGTTTTTTTTAATTTTATCTCGTCAACCTGCTTTCTAAGATCTTCAGCATGTTTCCCTTCTGTAATAATCAACAAATCTAATGCTCCTCTATTGTTTATACTAATAGTTCCGACATAAAATCCGCCATAGCTAGTTGTTAAATCAACACCAACCACAATTTTGTGTTTATTTAAATTCACTTGATTATTTTCGGCTTGATTATTTTCAGTTGCTATTTCCCACCCTTCTTCTAAAAATTTATCCTTAAATTTTTTAGGAATTTGTACTTGAATAATTAGTCCTCGTTCGTCACGCACTTTACGCCATGAGGTATTTGCTGACATTCTATTTAACTCAAACTCTTTTTCGTCCTGAATTTTGATTTGTTTATAATCCAAAACAATCGGCCCTTTATGTGTTTTGTAGTTATAATTTAAAATTTGTTTTTGTGGATTAAATTTATCTTGATAATAATATTCTATTAATTCTCTTTCATTAGACGATGTTTTAAACAAATTATCACTTCCTAAGTTTAAATTTATTCCAAAAAATTTAATACCACTTCCCCATTCTTCCCATAGATTTGGTGCGTCTGGCTTTGATTGCCATTCTAATAAAACAGTTTCATTGCTCATTCCAAACAATCCACTTAAATAATTTCTCATAAAATATCCTCCTATTAGGAGTATTGTTAAAATAATAATTGTAATTAATAATTTTGTTTTCATAATTTTATGTTTTTAAATTTTATCGCGTAATGTTTTATTTTTTTTAAAAACATATCCGAACTTATTTTTTAAAAAAATATACTACCCCTATATTTTTATAACCCCTCACCGCAAACTTCTTGATTGTAGGGTTGTTTATTTTCTTGATAAGCTTGAAAAATTCTTAAAGTATTAATTCCTAAAAACAAAATAATAATTAATAAAAACATTAAACATATTTTTTTATTATTTTTATTTTGTAACAAAAACAAAGTTATAAGCCCAGCTGTTATAATGAATAAAATTGCCGTTGTATTCAATGTCATTATTATAAATGACGAATCACAATCTACAGCACTATTTATTCCCTGCTCTTTATATTCATTAATGGGGGAAATTAATGAAAGTAGAGTAATGCAACCACTGATAAAAAGAAAAATTATAGCAATTATTTTTGTTTTCATTTGTATAAGATTCTTGAATTTCTGCCATTACTTTACAAAGATTTGGCAAAGTGGTGTTCAAATCGTAATATGACATGTCTGATGAACCGTCTCTGTTTAAAAGACGTGCAAACATATTATTTTTATTAATACAAGCTCAGTAATTGCTTTTCGCAACTCTTTTCTTTCTTTTGAAATTTCATAAAAATTTTGATCTAAATTTTTCTCCATATTTAAACATCCTATTCTTTTTAAAATTTTTGTCAATCTTACGCATCAAATCATCTAAAATGGCACCAAGAGACTCATTAATATATCATCTAAAATGACACCGAAATTTATGGTAAAATATTAGGCTAATTATTAATCTAATATTAAACTATGAATACAGAAGCAAAAAAACAATATATGGACACATTAAGAAAAAGATATTTTATTGGAACCAAAAAAGAAAAAAGGTCAAGAAAATATTAGCTTAACTAACAAATTAAATCCTTCTTTAGTGTTATTTTCCGTGATGAAAAAGAAAGAGGTTTCGGTGTCATAGTTAAATAATTTGACACGGAACAATATTAAAAGATCAAATAAATTTTTGACTTTTGCATTAATTTATTATATATTTTTACCATATGAAAATTCCTGATTATGTAAAAAGTATTATAGAAAAATTAGAAAACAATAACTTTGAAGCTTATATTGTTGGTGGTTGCGTGCGTGATTTATTATTAAAAAAGTTACCTAAAGATTGGGACATAACTACTAATGCACTACCAGAACAAATGCTCACTATTTTTCCTAATGCTAGATATGAAAATGTTTTTGGCACAGTTTTATTACCATTAAAAAATGACAAAGATGAAGTAGAACAAGTGGTAGAAATAACTACATATCGTTCAGAACAAGGATATAGCGATCGACGCCATCCAGATGAAATTAAATTTGAAGAAAAATTAGACAAAGACTTGGAAAGAAGAGATTTTACTATTAATGCAATGGCGATTAAGTCAAAAGTCAAAAGTCAAAAGTCAAAAGTCGATGAGAATGATTATGAGCTAACAGATTTTTTTGGTGGGCAAAAAGATTTACAAAAAAAAATTATTAGAGCAGTCGGTGAACCTATTGATAGATTTAAAGAAGATGCTTTGAGAATGATGAGAGCTGTACGTTTTGCTTGCCAATTAAATTTTACTATTGAAGAAAAAACTCAACGCGCAATAATTAAAATGGCTGGTGGAATTAAATATATTGCTAACGAAAGAATTCGGGACGAGCTTATTAAAATTTTATCATCAGACAAAGCTTATGATGGCATAATAATGTTGCATGAATTAAAACTTTTACAATATATACTTCCAGAATTGGAACGTGGCGTTGGCGTTAATCAAAATAAACACCATATTTATACTGTTTTTCAACATTCTGTTTTGTCATTAAAACATACGCCCAGCAAAGATTGGCGAGTCCGTTTAGCATCTTTATTGCATGATGTTGCTAAACCGCAAACAAAAAAACTTATTAATAACGAGTATACTTTTTATAATCATGATATAGTTGGAGCAAAAATTGCTAAAAAAATTACACAAAGATTAAAATTTGCTAACAATGATTCAGAAAAAGTGGTAGGTTTAATTAAGAACCATATGTTCTATTATAATGTTGGTGAAGTTACGGAAGCATCAGTACGACGTTTAATCGTTAAAACTGGAGAAGAAAATTTGAAAGACCTAATTGATCTTCGTGTTGCTGATCGTCTTGGTTCTGGAGTGCCTAAAGCTAAACCTTATAAATTGCGTCATTTAGAGTATATGATGGAAAAAGTGCGTCATGATCCAATTTCTGTTAAAATGCTAAAGATTAATGGCAATGATTTAATAGTTCTATTAAAAATTAATCCTAGTCCAAAAATTGGCGCTATATTAGACGTGCTATTATCTGAAGTCCTTGATGACCCAAAATTAAATGATAAAAATTATTTAAATGATTGTTCATTAAAATTAAATGAATTAGACTTAGATCAATTACGTCAACAAGCTAAGGAAAAAATAGAAAATAAAAAAGTAGACGATGACCAGAAAATAAAAAATGAATTTTGGGTGTAATTTTTAATAACTTAATTTTAAATTTTAAAACCATGCTAAAAACTAAAAAACTAAAAATCTTAATTATGTCTATCTCTTTGCTAACTCTCGCTGGATGTACAACTGGCGAATCTAAAATTATTAATGAAAAAAATGTTAACAATGTAAGTAGCTACAATAGCAATGAGGATATTAATAAAATAGAAGCTGTAAAAAATGGCTTGACACCTAAAGTAAAACCTAATAGCAAATCAACTCCAGTCAATCAAGAACAAAAACAATCAACAGCATCTACATCAACGAATCAATTAGAAGAATTATCAGCAAATTTTAGTCAAGCGATAATTAAAACTAATTTTGGCGAAATTAAGGTAAAATTTTACACTAGCGATGCATTAGTAACTGTTAATAATTTTATGAATTTAGCTAAAAAAGGTTTTTATAATAATACAAAATTTCATCGTGTTATAAAAGATTTTATGATTCAAGGTGGCGATCCTAATAGTAAAGATGATGACTGGTCAAATGATGGACAAGGCGGACCAGGTTATCAATTTCAAGATGAAATTAATAATAATAAATTAGTCAGAGGTAGTTTAGCTATGGCAAATGCTGGCCCAAATACCAATGGTTCACAGTTTTTTATTATCACAAAAGATGCTACGCCATGGTTAGATGGTAAGCATACTAATTTTGGTTATATAGTTAGCGGTTTAGATATAATAGACAAAATAGAAAATATTAAAACAAATGAAAATGATCATCCAACTGAAGATGTTATTATCAAAAACATAGAATTGATTAAATAAAAAAAGAGCCAAGAAAAATTATTTTTTATTTCAAATTGTTATATTTGCAGAATTTTAATAATCGGAACTAAAATTGCTACACAAATTTTAAAAGACGGTGATGAGGTTGAAGTTGATGCGAATAATGGGGTGATAAAAATAATAAAAAATAAATAAATTTTATTTTTAAGGGCTTGTAGTATAGTGGTAATACGCCGCATTCGCATTGCGGAGACGCGAGTCCGATTCTCGCCAAGTCCACTAATTTGTGGTCTATCACCAAAAAATAATAAACCATTATTAATTTTAATTTTATGCCACATCAAGGATTAGATAAAAATGAAGTTGAAAAATTAAAAGAAAAGTTTGGTGAAAATTCTTTGCCAATTAAAAAACCACTTTCTGTTTGGATGATTTTTTTTTCACAATTTAAAAGTCCTTTAATTTATATTTTATTTTTTGTTGGATTAATCTCTTTATTCTTTAAAGAATATATTGACGCAGGCTTAATCGTTTTAGTTGGCTTTTTTAACGCTTTGCTAGGGTTTTTTCAAGAATATAACAGTCAAAAAACTTTAGTCGCTTTAAGAAATATTATCAAACCTAAAGCGCTTGTTATTAGAAATGGTCACAAAATACAAATTGAAGCTAAAGATTTAGTGCCAGGCGATTTAGTTGTTATTGGTTCTGGCGATAAAATTCCAGCTGACGGAGAATTAATTGAAGGATTAAATTTATTAGTTAATGAAGCAATTTTAACTGGAGAAGACGAAGCTGTTGCTAAAAAACCGACTGACAATGCTAATAAACTTTTTATGGGTACTATTGTTATTTGGGGAAATGGCATTATGAAAATTAATAAAATCGGGCAAGAAACAGAAATCGGAAAAATTGGTTCAAGCATATCTGAAGTAAAAGAAACAAAAACACCAATTCAAGTTGCACTAGATAAATTCGCTAAAAATTTACTATTTATAATTTTTATAATTTGCTCAATAATTTTTATCACTGGAATACTTCATCAAGAAAATTTTTGGGAAATATTTAGAACCTCAATAGTATTAGCAACAGCAGCCATACCAGAAGGATTACCAATAGCAATTACTATTATTTTAACTTTAGGAATGAAACGAGTCTTAATTAAAAAAGGTTTAGTTAGAAGACTTTTATCTATTGAAACATTAGGATCAACTTCAGTAATTTGCGTTGATAAAACAGGCACATTAACTGAAGGAATTATGAAAGTTGTTAAATCTGATTTTTCTGATAACAACAAAGCTTTTCTAGCTTTAACATTAGTTAATAATCAACGAATGAATTTAGAAATAGCTCTTTGGGATTATGTTAAAAAACAAAAACTTTTTGACCCACATCAAATTTTTAATGAACATCCAAGAATTTATGAAGAACCATTTGATAGCGAAAAAAAATATGCATTAAGTATTAATAAAATAAACAACAAAGACACTGCTTTTATTCTTGGGGCACCGGAAATTGTTTTATCATTTTGTCATTTATCAGCTCAAGAATCAGCTGATGTTTTAAAAAAAATAGACATATGGGCTAGCAAAGGTTGGCGTATTTTAGGAGTTGCTTTTAAAGAGGATGGAAAATTAAAAGAAAAAAAAGGTTATGCATGGCTAGGCTTGGTAGGAATTGAAGACCCTTTACGATATGGTGCTAAAGAAGCAATAGAACAAGCAATGCAGGCTGGCATTAAAATTAAAATTATTACAGGAGATCATAGCAAAACAGCAGAAAAAGTTGCTAAAAATTTAGGTTTTAAAATTGGACCAAATAATATTTTATCAGGCAATGAGCTAGGAATGATCTCCTCACAAGAATTAAAAGATAGAATAGATGAAATTGTTTTATTTAGTCGTGTTTTGCCTCACCAAAAATTAAAAATAGTAACAGCCTTGCAAGCCAAAGGAGAAATTACTGCTATGACAGGTGACGGGGTCAATGACGCCCCTGCTCTAAAAAAAGCAGATATCGGAGTAGTTATGGGATCTGGCACTGAAGTTGCAAAAGAAGTTGGAGATTTAATTCTATTAGATAATAATTTTAAAACTATTATAACAGCAATAGAAGAAGGTCGGTTAATTTTTTCTAATATTAGAAAAGTTGTAAGTTATGTTTTATCAAACTCTTTTGTTGAAATTATTTTAATATTTGGCGCCATACTGCTTAACTCTCCCCTACCTTTAACAATAGTGCAAATATTATGGATTCAGCTTGTTTGCGATGGTCCACCAAATATTATATTAGGGTTTGAACCCAAAGAAAAAGATTTAATGAAAGAAAAACCCAGAAACCACAAAAAAGATGGCATTTTAACTAGAGCTTCTATGTTTTTAGTTATCGCAGTTAGCTCAAGCATTGGTTTATTAACATTATTTTTATTTCTATCTTTTTATCACAGAACCAATAATCTAATTTTAGCTCAAACTATTGTCTTTGCAACTGTTGCTACTGTTAGCTTAGTTTATATTTTTTCTTTTAAAAATCTCACTAAACCATTATTTAAAATAAATAATTTTTTTGGTAATAAATATTTATTATGGGGCGTGCTTTATGGGTTTGTTTTAGTTTTTGCAGCACTATACATCCCTTTCTTAAATAAAATTCTAGGTACTACCCCGCTTAATTTATTCCATTGGTTAATTATTTTAACAATCGCCATCATCTCAACTTTAATTATTGAAATATTCAAATTTTTTACTAACAAAAATTCAGAATAGAATACTTAGCTAGCTATAAAAATAACTACTAACAATCACTATTACCGCAAAAACAATAAACAACAAAAAAACTCTGTTCTACAATTATGAAAATCCAAAAAGAATTGCTCTTTCCAGAAAATATCCATTTCTAAAAAAGCCAATTATTTTTTTGCGTCATAAAACGAGGGATATTCAAAATTTTTTTGATTTTAGAATCAAATTTGAAAGAAAAAATGATTTTTTTGATTGTATTGTTGCAAGGCATCAGTCGGTATTAAAACGCAGATTCGGAGATAGTAGTCCAAGACTACAAGAACAAAAAATCATTAATCTTAAACAAGCTATTTTGCGACTAAATGGAGTAATTATAAATCCTAATCATATTTTTTCGCTTTGAAAGATTATCGGTAAACCAAAATATGAAAATGGATATGTTAATGGAATGTTGCTATCAAATGACAAAGGGAAAAAGGGCTCTGCGGGAATGACGAAAGAGCAGGGTTATCAACAGTTACTTATAAAAAATTTGACAAGATATCTTGATAATGCTACTATCAGAATATCTTGTTGGTGTTACTTCTAAAAAGTGACAAAGGTCCTACCAAGAACAAAGATGTTTATTAAAATTAAGAATGAGAAAATTATGAGTCAAACGTTATTTGTAGGTGGTATTGCTTACGGAACAACTCAACAAGCGTTGAGCGATCATTTCTCTGCAGCCGGTACAGTTGTGTCAGCTAATATTATTACTGACAGACAAACTGGTAGATCCAAAGGTTTTGGATTTGTAGAAATGTCAAGTCCCGAAGAAGCCCTAAAGGCGATTGAAATGTTGAACGACCAAGAACTTGATGGCAGAAAATTAGCTATCAATATTGCTCGTCCAAAAGAAGATCGTCCACGAAGAGAATCTAGATACTAAGTTCTCCTACTACATAAAAAAATAAAGCCTTCGCATCTGCGGGGGCTTTATTTTTTATGTCATATAAAGTCTATCTATTTTTAAAAACCTATTTAACAACATGCCCAAATAAAGAAATTAATCTCTTTTGTCTAATTTCAAAAGTTGTTGGTATCGGTTGACCACCACCACCAACACACCCATCAGGGCAAGCCATTACTTCTATATAATCATAATCCTCTACTTTATCTAAAATCTGTTTAATATTACCGATTCCATTAATTATTGCTACTCGCAAAATTTTATCAGCAATTTTTATTTTCGCTTCTTTAACACCAACTAATCCATTTACATCTTTAAAGTCTAAAACATTAATAATTTTTTTTTCATCACAAAGCAAATCTTGCATTTTGCACAAAACAGCTCCCATTACTCCCCCATTCACACTACAAACATTAGTAATGTTATCATTATTTCTTAAACTATCAACCAAAGAATTTTTTAACTTGCCAAATTCAATATTATTTTTTTTAAACAACCATGCTAATTCACGAGTAGTTAAAACATAATCAACTGGAAAATTATTATTAATTTTTAATTCTTGTCTAGTTATTTCAAACTTCTTGGCAGTACAAGGCATAATTGATACAACAATTATTTTTTTAGTATCAATCTTTAATTGTTCTGCCAAATAAGTTTTAATAAAACCACCATTATTAATATGAGGTGATCTTGCTTTTGTTAAATTAGAAATAAATTCTGATCTATAAAATTCAACATATTTTACCCAGGCTGGACAACAAGAACTAAACATCGATAATTTTTTTTCTTTTTTAATTAATCTTTTTAATAAGTCCTCTGCTTCTGTTTTAATTGTCATATCTGCTCCCAAATTAACGTCAAAAACATAATTAAAGCCCAATTGACGAAAACCAGATACTATTTGACTTGTAGAATTTTTATCATAAGACAAGCCAAATTCTTCACCAATACTAGCCGATATTTGAGGAACAAATTGAGCTACTACTATTTTACCTTTATCTTTTAATGCCTTTTCCACCATTTCCCAATGAGTCTGCTCTTGAGCAGCCCCTACTGGACAATGAACAGCGCATTGACCACAATAAATACAACCATCTTTACCAACTGGCACTACTTCCTGTGTTGTTCCTTTGCCTACTAATTGCAAATAATTAATATTTTGCATAAAAGAACAAGCATCTAAACAATTACGACAATCTATGCATTGACTACCATCAATTTCTATAGCATTAGCAAATTTATAAATTTTTCTTTTGCTCTTTCGATCTTTAAAGCGGTTTATTTTAATTTTATATTTTTTAGCCAAATCTAAAAGCTGACAATTAACTCGCCAAATACAGTTCGGACATTTTTCAATATGCTCAGCAAATATTAGCTCTATATTTAAATTACGCGCTTTATTAACTCGCTCAGTATCAGTTTTTATTTCCATGCCATCTTCAACTTTTGTAGAGCAAGAAGTAGCTAAATTTCTACGACCAATAATTTCCACAACACAAACTCTACAATTAGCTTTAACAGAAAAATCAGAATGATTGCAAAGACCTGGTATATCAATATTATTTTTTTTCGCCACTTGCATAATAGTCTGCTCTGACGAACAAACTATTTCTTTATTATTAATTTTTATTTTAATATTTTTCATTAATTTGTGGATAGACATTTTTTATAAAACTTTTAATAGGCGCGGCTAAAGCTGATCCTAAACCACAAAAAGAGGTTTCGCTTAAATTTTCTATTAAATCAAAAAACAATTGCCAATCAACTTTTTCTGACTTAATTATCTCATTAAGACGGAATGATCCCTCGCGACAAGGTGTGCATTTTCCGCATGATTCATTAACAAAAAATTCTAACAGATTTTCTATAAACTTTTTATTTTGGTATTTTTCTAAACTAAAAATAGTAATTGATCCTGCTCCACCAACCGATTCTTTAAGCTGACTACTATTTAATATTTCGCCAGAAGCATTGCCTCCAACTTGAACAAAAAAAGGAAAATCCGGAATATTATTAGTTTTTTCTAAAATCTCTTGAATAGTAAAATTGTCTGACAAATAATAAACTCCGTTATTAAAACAATCTCCGCCGATAGTGTAAAATCTAGAATTTCTATATTCGCCAGAATTAACTAAACTTACATTATAAAAAGTTTCTACATTGTTAATTAAAGTCGGACAGCCCCACAAACCACTAGTAGTTGGAAAGGGTGGGCGCAAACGAGGCTCAATTCTTTTATGCTCAATAGCATTAAGCAAAGAACTCTCCTCTCCTCCAATATAACCAGCACCCGATTGCTTAACAAAAATTTCAATAGGCAAATTACCAATCGATTGACTTAGCTTTTTATAATACTTTTTATAATATTTATTATTAATATATAAATATGCTTTTATTTTAGAACTATCTAAAGATAAAAAATCTATTGCTATTTTTATGCCATCTATTAATCTTTCAGGATACTTTTCAATAATAAACCCATCTTTAACTATACCTGGCTCACCCTCAGAGGCATTACAAATAATATATTTTTTATCACTAATCACATTTTTTACAGCCTCCCACTTTTTAGCGACAGAAAAACAAGCGCCTCCGCGCCCAACTAAATCGGCTTGTTTTATTTTAGATAAGATATCCATCAATTATTTTTTTTATCAAAATTCTTCAATGAATTTAATATATCTTTCCAATGATCATCAAACAGATGCTCCATTTCTTCAATTTTTACCCATCTTATTTCATCTTGATCTTCAAGTGGCATTGCCTCACCAGATTTATAATCAACGACAAATGATAAAGCCACAACATGATGCCCGCTTGAACGAATAAACGACCTACTTGCTAAAAATTGAAAATTACCCACTTCTATCCCAACCTCTTCTTTTACTTCTCTTTTAAGAGCATTTTCTACAATTTTGTCTTCTAACTCCATATCAACTTTTCCTCCAGGAACCGCCCACTTGCCAGCAGCTTGGTCATCTTTTGAAGATCTTTTTGCTAATAAATATTTATCTCCTTTTTTAACCCAAGCCTCAATAAATACTACATGCAATGGAATGTTCACATCTGACATAAAATTATTTTTAAAAAATTAAAATTTATTTTTTAATTTACTTATAGTTCTTTTTAATTCGTCGAGCCCCATGCAAGCTCTCCAGTCCCATCTTTCATGCTTGCCGATTTTATAAGCGATTAATCGTCTAATATATTGCGACGGAACAACTTCCTGAATTTCAAATAAATATTTTTCTCCAAAATTAGATTCATAATAAAAGCATGGAATTTCTTTTCTAAATTGTTTTTTAAGACTATCGAAAGATTTAATATTCTTATATTTAAAATTTTTAGATAGGTCTTCTAGAATGTCTATTTTAACTGGAACAGCATGAAAATGTGCATGTTCGATACAACAACCTCCTTTTTTTATTGAAGAAATTGGACCGTGTTCAAAAAATAATGGACTTTCATAATTTTCAGATAAAATTTTTCTAACTTTTTGACAAACAGCATTTAGCTCAAAATAAAATTTAGAAGGAATTTCACCAATAGCAATATAATGCTTTTTAGATGCAATAAGCAAATAGCCCTCAACAATTTGACCTAAAGAAGGGAAAACAACAAAATTTTTAGATTCATACAAAATTCTATTTCCATATTCGCTAGAAAATCCATCTTTAAATTCTTCACAATACGGGCAACTATTCATACGCATTATATTACTTTTGAATAAACTCCGCCATATCTGCCAACCGACAAGCGTATCCCCATTCATTATCATACCAAGAAATAATTTTGACAAGATTTCCTTTTACCATAGTAAATGACAAATCAACAATGCTGGAACGAGAATCGCCTTTAAAATCCATTGAAACTAATGGCTCGTCTGTTACACCTAAAATTCCTTTAAGCTCTTTATTTGCCTTAGCTCTAAATAAATTATTAATTTCTTCTTTATTAACTTCTTTTTTTACTGTACAAACAAAATCAGTAATAGAAACGGTAGCAGTTGGCACGCGCATAGCCATACCATCTAACTTTCCAGCTAATTCTGGCAAACATTTTGAAATAGCCGAGGCCGCGCCAGTGCTAGTTGGAATAATATTTTGCCCTGCTGCCCGAGCACGACGCAAATCCTTGTGTGGCAAATCCAAAATTCGTTGATCATTAGTATAAGAATGAACAGTTGTCATAAAACCATATTCAATACCATAATTATCATTTAAAATTTTAACAACTGGGGCTAAGCAATTAGTAGTGCAAGAACCCATTGAAATTATTTTCTCACCTTGATAGTTATCAGCATTAACACCCAAAAGATAAGTTGGAATTTCTTCGCTATCTGAAGGCGCGGAAATAATAACTTTTTTAGCCCCAGCAACTAAATGCTTTTGTGCTCCATCAATTTTAGTAAAAACACCTGAACATTCCAAAACAATATCAACTCCTAATTTTTTCCATGGCAGATTAGCTGGATCTTTTTCTGCAAAAATTTTAATTTTATTCTTACCAACAACCAAATCACCACTAACAACTTTTACATCTTGATTGTATTGACCATAAAGTGAATCATATTTTAATAAATGCGCCAAAGTCGTTGCATCAGCTAAATCATTAATAGCAACTACTTTAATTTTAGGATGACTATTCAACACTCTTCTTAAAGTTAATCTACCAATCCGACCAAACCCATTAATCGCGATATTTATCATAATAATTTAAGTTAATTAATTATAAAAAAATTATAGCATAAATTATCTAAAAATAAAAAATCAGCCGATAAAAGCTGACTTTTTTGTTAATAAAATATAACTACTAAACTTTTTTCTTCCACTGTTCCCAGATTACTAACATTGGCGAAGCTACAAAAATTGAAGAATAAGTGCCAATAAAAATTCCAATAGCCAAAACGCTAACAAATACTCTGATAGAAGAGCCTCCCCAAATAATCATTGGCGCTAAAACCAATAATACTGTTAAAGAAGTATTTATAGAACGAACTAAAGTTTGATTTAAGCTTATATTAACAGTGCCTTCAAAATCTTCTCTGCTCTTAGGTAAATTTTCACGCAAACGATCAAATACAACAATAGTATCATGAACTGAATAACCTAAAACAGTTAAAATAGCGGCGATAAACGAAGCATTAATTTCTACGCCATAAAACTTCCCTAAAATTGCAAAAATCCCCAAAGTAATAATAGTATCATGCGCCAAAGCAATTAAAGCAGCAGTACCATATTTCCAAGAAGCGACTGGCTTAGAAACTTTTCTAAAAACATAAGTGATATAAAACAGAATTGCTAAAAGTACAAAAATAATAGCATAAATAGACTTTACTTTAAGCTCATTTCCAATAGACGGCCCCACTGATTCAAAACGCAATTCTTCAATAGTTGCTTTTTTATCCTTAGATTGAACCAGCTCATTTAATTTTGCTAAAACAGCCTGATGTTTGTCTTCGCTAGTATCTTGAAATCTAATAATAAAATCATTGCTATCAACTAATTGAACAGTTAAGCTACCCAAATTCAAATCAGTTAATTTAGTCTCTACCTCACTTACCGTTGGGCTAACTATTGAAAATTTTGCTTCCAACAAACTCCCCCCAGTAAAATCAATACCATATTTTAATCCCCAAACCAATAAAGCTGAGCCAAAAATAACAAATAAAATAGCAGAAATAGATAACCAAATGTTTCTTTGTTGAATTATTTTATAATTAGTCATAGAATAAAGTCAAAAGTTTATAAAGTCAAAAGGATAATACAAAACACAACACTAAACTGCAAATTAATTAACTACTTTTTTTAATTGAAGCTATTAGCCAATGCTTCTTTTCTAGCCACTGACTAGGAATTAATGTTAAAAAATTTCTTGTAATAAAAATAGCAGTAAACATTGAAATTATAACACCTAAAGCTAATGTTATTGCAAAACCCTTTACTACGCTAGATGTAAATCCGATTAAAATTAAGCAAGTAATCAATGTGGAAATATTACTGTCACGAATAGATGTCCATGCACGTTTAAAGCCTTCGTCTAAAGATTTAGACAAAGGTTTACCACTTTCAATTTCCTCTTTCATTCTAGAAAAAATTAAAATATTAGCATCAACAGCCATACCAATAGAAATAATAAAACCAGCCATACCAGACAAGGTCAAAGTTACTGGCCAAAGTTTAAAAACCGCTAAAACTAAAACGCCATAAACCATTAAAGCAAAAACCGACAACAATCCAGGCAATCTGTAAATTACTATCATAAATATAGCAATAATAATAAAACCAATAATACCTGCGTGTAAACTATCAGCAATTGATTTTTGACCTAAACTCGGCCCAACAGTCTGTTGACTAACTAAACTAATCGGAACAGGCAAAGCACCTGCATTTAATCTCTGCGCCAATAATTTTGCTTCTTGAATATCAAATTTACCAGTAACAACTGCTTTACCACCGCTAATTTTTTCATTAACTGTTGGCATACTAATCGGATAACCATCTAAAAAGATAGCAACTGGCTTAGTAACATTACGACCAGTAATATTTTCAAACATTTTCGCTCCCTCGGCATCAAATTCCAAGGAAACGCCTGGCGTGCCATCATTAGGATCAAATTGGATAACTGCTTTAGACAAATTTTTACCTGTTAATTCAGTATTTTTCCATTCACTTTGTTTGCCAATAATATCTTCGGCTGTTTTAGTTTTTATTAAAATATACTTAACTTGATATTCAATAATTTTATTTCCTTTTTCATCTTTCTCTTCCTGCTTACCAAAAGCATCTTTTTTATTTCTCTGACCAACAACCTTAATAATTTCATAGCCAGAACCGCTTACAGCTAAATCAGTAGTTGTCTTGCCTAAAGGAACTTTTTTAGCTAATTCAAAAATTTGCGAATTATTTTGAGAATTTATCCAACCTAAGTCGCCACCATTATCCTTGGTTTTTTCATCTTCGCTAAACTGTTTAGCTAAAGCATTAAAATCTCCTCCTGATATAATTTTACCAAGCATTTTTTCTGCTCGTTGTTCTGCTAACTTATTAAAAGAATCTAATTGTACTTTTTCTTCTTTAGTCATTTGTCTTATTCCGGAACTTTGTTCTTTAAATTCTAGCAAAGGAGTTTCTCCAATCATTTTTATCGCCTCTTTAATATCTTTAATGCCTGCTAATTCAACTAAAATACGAAAATCACCACCAGAAGTTTTATTCAACTGAACATTAGGCTCGCTTACACCAAAAACATTAACCCTTCGTTCAATAACATCTCTAACTCCCTCAACAGCATTATTACGATCTGCAGATGGCACAGCAGAAACATCGGCCTGATAAACCAATTGGGTCCCACCCAAAAGATCCAATCCTAATCTAAATGGTATTTCCTTCATATGTGGCAAAGGCGCTTTAAATTTATCAACAGCTTTATTATAATACTGACCAAAATTTACTAACAAACCTGCTGAAGTTAAAATTATAATAAAAATAAAAACTTGCCAAACTTTACCTCTCTGACTTGGTTGAAAAATTTTTTGCACTATCTTATTTAACATATAATATAAAGTTTTTAAAATATAAATTTATCACAAGATTTATTTATTCATATGATAATGTGAGAAATTTTTTTTGTCAAATTAGCTTAGATTACTTGTTTACATTTCTTGACACATTAATATAAATATACTTAATATTAATATGGTTCAAGATTTTTTAGAAAAATTTTGTAAAGGAGGTGATTGTGATGATTACAATGGAAAGACTGATTTGGGCAAGCTGGTTAACAATGAGCTTGTCTAGTTTGTTTTTATGGATCGCGGATGAGCGCAAAATAATGATAAATTGCGTTCTAATCAGTATCGGTCTAATTTTCGGGCTTTTGATATGTGACTATTTAGCTCCATTTGTTAATCACGTATCAAGCGACTTAACTTTTATATACTCATAATAAATAGTCGCCCACTTTCTTGTTTCATTCGCGGTTCATTTTGTCTTAATCTTTTAAGAATGAACCGCTTTTTTTATTTTCCACAACATTTCTTATATTTTTTTCCACTACCACAAATACAAAGATCATTGCGACCAACTTTATGGCCAGTAACATCTCTTGCTGGTTGATTATGACTTTCTATTATTTTATTATTTAAATTCTGCTCAACAACTTGGCTTACATCACCAACTTTAAAAATAGCATAAACTACCTGCTTTTGAATTAAACTATTTAATTCATTATACATTAAATAAGCTTCTTTTTTGTATTCAACTAATGGGTCTCGCTGACCATAACCCCTTAATCCAATACCACGACGCATATGATCCATTGCATCAAGATGCTCAACCCACATAATATCAATCGCCCTTAACAAAATACTTTTTTCTATTACTTGCCAACTAATATCTAATTGACTAGCCTGTTGTTTAAGTTTCTGATAATTTTCTTCAGCTAATTTTATTAAATGTTCAATAATTGTAGTGCGCGCTTTAACTTTATCTAACTTATCGCCATTATCAGTAAAATGCGCTAGTTCATCTTTCATCTCTTTTTCAATTGGAAAAATTGTAGAAACAACCTGATAAATCTCACCTAAATTCCAATCACTAATATTTTCCGCGGCTGTATGAAAAATTATCACTTGCTCAATCTCATTCTCTATCATTTTTAAAATAATCTCAGACAATTTTTTTTCATCTTCTCCTTTAACTTCTGCTTGTTCTAAAATCTCCCGACGTCTACGATAAATTGATTCACGATGTTTATTAATTACATCATCATATTCAACTAAATGTTTTCTAGTATCAAAATTATTACCTTCAACTTTAGTTTGAGCTGATTCAATAGCGCGAGAAATCATCTTATTCTCAATTGGCATATCCTCAGGAACCCGCAAAGTCGTCATCAAACCCTTCATCTTATCTCCACCGAAAATTCGCATCAAATCATCTTCAGTTGAAATATAAAATTGACTAGAACCAGGATCGCCTTGTCTGCCAGCGCGACCTCGCAATTGATTATCAATTCGTCTTGACTCGTGCCGTTCAGTTCCAATAATATGAAGTCCACCAACAGCAACCACTTCGGCTCTTTCCTCTTCGCTTGCTAATTTACCGCCTAAAATAATATCAACGCCACGACCAGCCATATTAGTCGCAATAGTAACTGCTCCTAACTTACCTGCTTGAGAAATAATAGAAGCTTCTTTTTCATGATGTTTAGCATTCAAAATCTGAGCGTTTACACCCTCTCGTTCTAACATATCTCCAAGAATTTCATTTTTTTCAATAGAAATTGTGCCAACTAAAACTGGTTGACCTTTAGCATGACGCGCTTTTATTTCTTCAATAACAGCTTTAAATTTGCCATTTTCAGAACAATAAATAAGATCGTTCATGTCATGACGAGCCATCGGATTATTAGTTGGTGCCACCACTGTTTCCAATTTATAAATTTTGAAAAACTCTTCAGCCTCAGTAATAGCAGTCCCTGTCATACCAGACAATTTTTTATAAAGTCTAAAATAATTTTGAAAAGTAACCGTAGCTAAAGTCTGCGATTCTTTTTGAATATCAACAGCCTCTTTAGCTTCTATTGCTTGGTGCAAACCTTCGCTATAACGCCTACCTTGCATTAATCTACCAGTAAATTCGTCGACAATTACCACCTCTCCTTCTGTAACAACATAATCACGATCTCTCTTAAATAAAGTCTTTGCTTTCAATGCTTGTTCAATGTGATGAACATCGCTTAATCCATCAGAAATATAAATATTATCAACTCCCAACCATTTTTCCAATTTAGCAATACCCTCTTCTGTTAAAGTAGCTGCGCGCATTTTTTCATCAATATTATAATCTTTATTTTCTTCTAATCTTTTAACTAATTCTGCAAATCTATAATATTTATCAACTGATTCTTCAATCGGCGCACTAATAATTAACGGCGTTCGTGCCTCATCAATCAAAATTGAATCAACTTCATCAACAATAGCATAATTCAAACCGACACTGATTAACCCTGCTTTAGATTGACAAGAAGGACGTTGAACCATTCTTTCCAAATCTGGTGCCATATTATCACGCAAATAATCAAAACCAAATTCATTGTTAGTACCATAGAGAATATCGCAAAGATATGCTTCTTTTCTAGAAACAGATTTTAAAACTTCTTCATCATTATTTTGCTCATTTTGATCAAAAGAAAATTTGAACGCTTGTTCATGTGTAATACATCCCACTGTTAAGCCTAAAAAATTGTAAATCTTACCCATCCAACTAGCGTCTCTTTTTGCTAAATAATCATTAACAGTAATTACATGGACACCTTGAGCAGGCAAAGCATTAAGATAAGCAGCCAATGTTGCTACTAAAGTTTTACCCTCCCCTGTTTTCATTTCAACAATTTGCCCACGATGAAGCACTATCCCACCCATTAATTGAACATCAAAATGTCGCTGCCCTATTGTTCTTTTAGCAGCCTCCCTTACGACAGCAAAGGCATCAGGCAAAATTTCTTCTAATTTTTGATCAATTGCATTTTTCTTTTCATCAGACATTTCAGCCTGATTTTCTGCTCCTAACATAACTCTAAACTTTACCGTCATTGCCTTTAACTCCTCATCATTCATTGCTTGATATTTTTCACCTAATTCATTAATCTTTGCGACAATAGGCTCAAAGCTTTTAATTATTTTATCATTAGGATCTCCGAAGATTTTAGTAAATATAGACATTAATTTAAAAATTTTAATTTTTTAATCACAATTCTTATCACAATTACAACAACAAGAGCAACCAAATAAACCTGCTTCTTTCTTTTTTTTATCAATCTTTTTTTCTTTATACTTTTTAATCGCCGTTGCCATATGATCTTTAACTTTATCAATTGCTTTAAATAAATCTTTTTCAGTTTTTTCAACTCGCAATAATTCACCAGGCACCTCTAAATTCATTTCCGCACGATAAATTTCACCTTTCAAATGATGATTTGTTGTTAATTCAACTTCAAAACTAACATTAAATATCTGAACTTTTTCTAAAAATTTCTCCAACACATCCACTTTTTCTTGAACATAATCTTTTATCTTATCTGTAAGCTCAATGTTAGTTGCTTTGATGTTTATTCGCATAAATTAAATTTTTAATAATTAATTAATTTTTTAAATAATTTTTTAAATAATTTTCCAATATAAAGTCTAAATTAAATAAACTGAAAAGTCTATATTTTCTTTAATAAATCTAATAATTTCTTCAGCAATTTCTATAGATTTTTTCGCATCTTCTCTTTTAAATTTTAAATATTCGCCAGCTGGATAGCGAGCAGGAATATAAACTTCACTTAATAATCTTAATTCTTTCTCAAAATCAGATAAATCTAAATCAAATTTCTGACAAATTTCTGCTAAATATTTCAGATTATGCGTTTTTTCTTTTTGTTGAAGATTACCTTTTGTTTTTATTATTACTGCTTTTAAATATTTTTCCACTGATTGTTGAGCCAAAAAACATATATGATCATTAAAATCAGTTTCTTTAAAAGCTGCTTTAGCAAAAGCCAAATCATCTTCTGCTTTTAAAAGCCATGCCTTAATATTACTTTTATTCTTTATTTTTTTCATAAATTATTTTACCGGTTTTTTGGATTTCCATTAAAAAATAGTCTTCTTCGTCTACTCTTTTTTGCCATTCTTTCGGAGTATAAATTAAAACGTCTGTACCTAATGGAGAGTGAATAACTTTTGATATTTTTTCCATTCTTTTAAACATTCTATCTTTTGTATTTTTTATTACCACTAAATCAGCGTCGCTATTTTCTTTTTGGCAATTTTTAGCATAAGAACCAAAAAGAATAATTTTTTGAGGATTATACTCTTTAACAATTTGATCTCTTATTTTTCTAACTTCTGCTTGCATATTTTTATAAATTGTAAAATTATTATTTCTTTTTTAAATTTATTTCAGAAAAAATTTTGCAATATCTTTATATGTTACTACTAAAACTAATAGCATTAATAAAAGAAAGCCTATGCTATGAGCAGCATTTTCCAATTCTTTTTTAACAGGAGAACCTTTTATTTTTTCAATAATTAAAAATAAAATTCTGCCACCATCAAGAGCTGGAAAAGGCAAAAAATTAAGAATTGCTAAATTAATAGATAATAAAGCAGTAAATTGCATAAGATAAACAAATCCCATTCGCGTTACTTCACCAGTCAAAGTAGCAATTCCTACTGGGCCAGCCATCTCAGCGCTTAAACCATGCCCCAAAATTAATCCTTTAAAAAGCTCATAAAAAGCAACTAAAATAGCCCAAGTTAAAAGAAAAGTCGTTTTAATCCCTTGCCAAATTGCTATATGCCAAGGATATTTAACTATTCCTGTTTCAGCAATAGCTATACCAACGCCACCCTTTCCAGTCTCTTGTCTAACTTCAGGCGTAATTTGGCTTATGATTTCCGCACCACCACGTTTTATTTTATAATTTAATTTTTGTCCAGAATGTTCAGCGACATATTTTTGCAAACCACTAAAATTATCAAATTGCTGATTATCAATATCTATTATCACGTCACCAATTTTCAATTCAGCTTTAGATGCAGGGGAATCTTTAAATACCTGGACAATCTGTATTTTATGATTAGAAACCTGCGCTTGTGAACCAAGATTTTCTGTTATCTGAGGCATACCAACCATGAAACCAATAATAATTAATATCATAGCTAATACGCCATTCATCGCAACTCCTGCCGAAAGTATTAAAAATCTCTGCCAAACCGAATGTGAGGCAAAACTATCTTTATCTTCCTGCTCTTCGCCATTTTCTCCTTTTATTTTAACAAAACCACCCAATGGCAACCAATTTAATGAATAAACTGTACCAAACTTTTGATCTTCCTCAGTTATCTCCCTATTACCTCTAATTAATCGCCATTTTTTTATTGCTGTTTCTGGTTCTTTCCATATTTGCCAACCAAAAATTCTTGGAGAAAAACCTATACCAAATTCTTCAACTTTAACTTTAAATTTTTTAGCAACAACAAAATGTCCTAGTTCATGAACAAAAACTAAGACTGATAAAACCAAAATAAAAACAATAATCGTTAAAAACATAACTTTTTTAGCTTATTAGGAATTAATTAATTTGTATTTTGCAATTCTCAGTATTTTTCAGAGCCCCTCAGAAACTATCAGTGGTTCAGACAATTATATTGTCATAATTTCTTCTTCTTTTTTATCTCTAATTTCTTTTACCTCATCATTGCGTTTGCTAATTGTCTCGTCTAGTTCTTTTATAAATCTAAATTTATCATCTTCACTTACATCCTTACTTTTAAAAGCATCTTCTATTTCTTCTTTTATTTCATCTCTTACTTGACGCAAAGAAATTCTTGCTTCTTCCATTTTCTCATTAAGTTTTTTAACCAATTCTCTCCTATTTTCTTCAGTCAATGGCGAAATCATTGCTCTAATTTTATCACCTTCGTTAACAACACTTAATCCTAAATTAGCAACAATTATAGCCTTTTCAATATCTTTAGTAACCTTTTTATCCCAAGCAGTAATTACCAAACTTCTAGCATCAGAAACACCAATACTAGCTAATCCAGCTATTGATGTTCTTGTTCCATAAGCTTCTACTTGAACATTATCTAAAATAGAAGGGGTTGCGCGACCAGTTCGTAAACTAGAAATATCTTTTTTAAAAAAATCTAAAACATTAACAAAATCTTCTTGTTTAACCTGAATGTATTGATTCATATGAGTTAGCTTTTTAGCTTTTTAGCTTGTAGCTTTTTAATTAGTTTATTAGTTAGTTTTTTAGATTCTTAGCTTATTAGTTAGCTTCTTAGCTTATTAGCTTGTAGCTTTTTAGGAGCTTCCTAAGAAGCTAAGAAGCTAACTTTTAGTTATTTCTTAACTATTTTTTTTACTGCTAAATAAATAAGGTTTTCATCTTTTGGATCAACTAATAATTTCCAACCAGCACGACTGGTTGGCAATTTTTTAGTAGTCCAATTTTTTCCACCATCAACTGAGCGATAAAAAGTAGTATTAGTTACATAATAAATTTCTTCTAAATTTCTTGGGCTTACAGCTACTGAATTAATTGTCGCCCCACTTTCTGGAGTAATTAATTCTATTTTTTTCCAACTATTTCCATTATCAACAGATTTTAATAAACCATAATGGGTAACTAGAAAAAGAGTTTTTTTATCTGATTCTGCTATAATTAAATCTTGAAATCTGCTACCATCATTAAACTCTTTTAATTTATCGGCTAAATCAATCCATGTTTTGCCAGCATCAGTTGAACGAAAAATTCCCTGCTTAGCAGTGCCAACAAAAATTAATTTGCTATCAGCTTTACTAATAATAATTTTTGCTATTTGATCATTAAACCTATTAAGCGTTTGCCAACTTTCGCCACGATCAACGCTTCTAATTATTTCC
>JAURWF010000007.1 GCA_030655095.1 bacterium | reverse complement strand
TTAATTTCTCGCCCTCATCTCGGGGTTTCGATTCCGCCTGTGGAGATGGAAATTAATTATTATGCTGAGTTAAAAATGGATGGTTTGGCGATGGCTTTAATTTATGAGCAAGGTAAATTTGTTTTAGGAGCTACTCGTGGCGATGGTGAAGTAGGCGAAAATGTAACACAAAATTTAAAAACTATTGAAGCTATTCCATTAGTTTTACAAAGACCAGAAAAAAGTCAGTTAATAAAAATTGGATTAACAGAGAAATCAATAGAAAAATTGTATCAAGCTTTAGATTCTGGCAGATTTGAAGCACGTGGTGAGGTTATTATGCCAAATAAAGTATTTAAGGATTTGAATGAGCAATATAAAAAACAAAATAGACCAGAGCTTGCTAATCCGCGAAACGCTGCGGCGGGATCAATTAGACAATTAGATTCAAAATTGACAGCTGAACGTAAATTAGATTGTCATATTTATTCTTTAGCAACTGATTTGGGTTTAATGTATCATGAGCAGGAGCATAAACTTGCAGAGTTGCTTGGTTTTAAAGTTTTGAAACAAAATAAATATTGTAAAAATTTGGAAGAAGCAATTAAATTTCATGATTATTGGGAAAAACATCGCGACGAAGTATTATTTGATTGTGACGGAGTAGTAATAGTAGTTAATGATTTAGATTTATGGAAAACTCTCGGTACTGTTGGTAAGGGTCCTCGTTATATTATGGCTTATAAATTTGCCGCTGAACAAGCAACTACTATTTTAGAAGATGTTGTTTGGCAAGTCGGTCGTACTGGTGTTTTAACGCCGACAGCTCATCTTAAGCCTGTTCAAGTTTATGGTGTTCTTGTAAGTAGAGCAACTATTCATAATATGGACGAGATAAAAAGATTGGGTTTAAAAATAGGAGATACTGTTGTAATTGAAAGAGCTGGAGATGTTATTCCTAAAATAGTTAAAGTTTTAATAGGATTGCGTCAAGGAGAAGAAAAAAAAATTAATCCACCAATAAAATGTCCAAATTGTAATGGCGTTGTTGTTAAAAAAACAGGCGAGGTTGCTTATCGTTGTGTTAATAAAAATTGTTATGCTATTAATTTGCGTAATTTAACTCATTGGGCATCTAAAAATGCAATGGATATTGATGGGTTGGGTCCAAAAATTATTGAGCAATTAATGAGTAAGGGTTTAGTAAAAGATGTTAGTGATTTTTATCAACTTACTATTGGAGATTTAAAACCATTAGAAAGATTTGCTGATAAATCAGCGGAAAATTTAATTAAAGCTATTTCTGACAAAAAACAAGTTGATTTAGCGCGTTTTCTTTTTGGTCTAGGCATTCATCATGTTGGAGAAGAGTCAGCTCTGTTGCTATCGCGACAATTACGAATTACGAATTACGAATTACGAATTAGGGAATTTGTTGATTATTTTCAAAATTTAACGTTAGAGGATTTGGAAAAATTGCCTGATGTTGGACCAATAGTTGCGAAAAGTATTTATGATTGGTTTCATGATGAACATAATCTAGCTTTATTAGAAAGATTAGAAAGCAATGGATTAACAATTAAAATACAAATAGCAGATAAAACTTCTATAATTGCGCAAAAATTAGTTGGTAAAATTTTTGTTTTGACAGGGGCGTTGTCTGGTTTGACAAGAGATGAAGCTAAAGCTAAAATAAGAGAATTGGGCGGAGATATTTCTTCGTCAGTTAGTAAAAATACAGATTTTGTAGTAGCTGGCGATGATCCTGGGAGCAAGCTTGATAAAGCGAAAAAGTTGGGAGTTAAAATTATTAATGAAGAGGAATTTTTAAAGTTGATTATATGAAATTATCAAAAAGCGAAATACAACACATAGCTAAATTAGCACGGTTAGAATTGACTGAAGAAGAATTAAAAAAATATAATAGTCAATTGTCTGCTGTTTTAGATTATATTGATCAACTTAAAGAGGTTGATGTTAGTGGCGTTGAGCCAACAGCGCAAATTACTGGCTTGGAAAATGTTTTGCGCGAAGATGTTGTAAAAGATTGGGATGAAAAAGAAATAGAACAATCCTTGGCTGATGCGCCAGAAAAAGAGGGGAGATTTATTAAGGTTAAAAGGATAATTGAATAAAATATGAAAATTTATCATAAAGAATTAGCAAATGGTCGTTGGAATGAATTAACATTTTTTGAGCAGATGGCTAATATTGGTAGCGAGGTTGAAAGGACTATTAATTGGAGAAATAAAAATATTAAATACAGTCAGCAAGCGTTTGAAAGAGCTTTAGAACTTTTAAGTTTTACTATTGATGATTCAAAAAATAAAAAAAGATTAAAAGAATTAACAAGGGTTTATGAGGTATTAGTGGATTATTTTGCTTTTGAAAATCAATATGGTTCTTCTGATAAATTATGGCAAAATTATTTTTTTGCTTTTAATTGGGCAGCACGAGTAACAAATAAGGTTGGAAATTAAAAAAATAGATTTAAGTTAATTTTTTTGGAGGTTAAAAATTTGCCGTTGTCGGCTCCATGCACAGCATGGAGCCGACAGGGAATCCATGAATAAAAATCAGGAATATTTAAAATCCAAAATTTAAACAAAACAAAAAAGCTGTTAGTCTACTTAGTATTTTAACTTAGTATTTCACAGCTCCATCATTTCTTAGGGACGGTTGTAATCACTACAACCGGGTAATTCAATTCCATCCGGAACTTTCTTGAAGCTCATAGAGAAGCATTGAGGAATTCCTTCCTCTATAACAATAAACGACTTTAAGCCGTTTTTGTCATTATCGTTTTTGTTATTTTTTCTATAATCTTCGTACGCAATGCCAATCCTCTTCCCTTCCCTGACAAATGAGTCGCCAGTCCGCAAGTTTTCTACTATTATTTTTGCTATCATGATACACCTCCTTTATTTTATTTAACAAAAAAACCTTACCATAATTTATCGCCAATGTCAAAGACTTGAACCTACATTCTGGCACTGTCGCCAATTAAATATTTTAAAATGTATCTTGTAGGTTGTTTTATAAAAAGATAGAGTTATTTAACGGTTTAAATTTTATGAGTTATAAATTACAAAATGATAAAAATAGAATAGAAAAACTTAAGAAAGCGATCATTAATGTGATTGTTTTTTTTGATATGTTTAATTATCCATTGACTTTAAGTGAAATTTGGCAGTTTCTTTCTATAAAATGTGAATTAGTTGAAGTATTTGATATTTTGGAAAATGGTATAGATGAAATTAGTTTGCGAAATGGTTTTTATTTTTTGTTTGGAAAAGAAAAAAATATTATAGAAAGGTTAGCTCGTTATAATTTTGCTGATAGAAAATTCAAAAGAGCAATATTTATTACTAAAATTTATAAATTTATTCCGTGGATAGAAATGATAGGAATGACTAATTTATTTGGCGCACGTAATTTAAAAGATAATAGCGACATTGATTTATTTATTATTACTAGCGATAAACGGATTTGGCTTACTAGATTTTTGTGCGTAGGTATTATTAAATTATTAGGCTGGAGACCACAAACTAATAATCGTCGTGATAAAATTTGTTTAAGTTTTTATGTAAGCTTATCTTCGCTAAATTTAGAAAAATTGCGTTTAGGTCAAAATGATCTTGGTTTTACTTATTGGCTAGCAGGATTAACGCCACTTTATAATGTTGATGGTGCGTATCAAAAACTTATTGATGCGAATCAATGGTTGACCGCTAGTTTGCCTAATAAAAAAACAGAAGCTAAGCTTCAGAAAGCTTCCCAAAGTAACTTCCTTCTCCCACGGACGCCAGGAACGGGAGAAGTGCTGGGGATGAGGGTTTTAAATAGACTAGAGCAGCAATCAAAAGTTTTACAATTAAAAATATTACCACAAAAGTTAAAAAATATGATGAATTGTGATAGTAGAGTGGTTATTAATGATCAGATGATTAAATTGCATTCTAATGATAGGAGAGAGGAGTATATAAAGAATTACGAATTGCGAATTACGAATTGTTTGAACCACTGAAAAATACTGATGCACACTGAAAGACACTGAAAAATGCATGAGTTTTTTAGTGTGCTTTAGATAATTTTTGTTTATGAAATATCTAAATAAAATAATTGAATATGGACTTTATTTGTTAGTTTTTCTTTTGCCGATCCAGACGCGTTGGATTATTAAGGCAGGAGAGACGGAATATTCAACTTATAGTTTGTATGGGACGGATATATTATTGTTGGTGATTTTAGCTTTGTTTTTTATTTTAAAATTTTCAATTTTTAATTTTCAATTTTCAAACAATTTTCAATTAATAAATTTTCAAACAAAACGCAAAATACAAAATACAAAATACAAAATACAAATTTGGTGGTTTGTTTTGGGGTTGATTTTGGTTTCTGTTGTTTCTATATTTTTTGGTTTAGATAAAATATTGGCTTTATATAAATTTGGTTGGTTAATTTTGGGCATTGGTTTATTTTGGCTGATTGTTAGCGCTAGTTATAATAGATTAAAATTAATTTATGTATTTTTGGCAGGAGTCTTTTTGCAAGCTATTTTAGGAATTTGGCAATTTTTAACTCAAACAAGTTTTGCTAATAAATGGTTGGGCATTGCTCTGCATAATCCATCGGATTTGGGAGTGTCTGTTGTTGAAACTATTAGCGAGCGATGGTTAAGAGCTTATGGAGGATTAGATTATCCGAATATGTTGGGATGCGTAATTGTGATTGGGATATTATTATTAATAGGACAGATTATTGTAATGAAACAAGGAAGTAATTTTCAATTTTCAATTTTCAATTTTAAAATAATTTTTAATGCAAGAATTTTTAAAATAATGTTATGGTTGTTGCTATTGATATTTGTGACTGCTTTATTCTTTTCTTTTTCAAGGACAGCTTGGTTGGGATTAGTTGTTGGTCTGGTTGTAATAATAATATTGGTAAAAATAACAAAAAATTTAGTTTTACAAAAACAATTAGCAAAGATAGTTTTGGCAATGGGAGTTTTAATTTTTTTATTATTTAGTCAATGTCAAAATTTAGTAATAGCTCGTGTAAGTGGCGAAGGTAGATTAGAATCTAAATCAATAGCAGAAAGAACTAATTTATACCAAGAGTGTTGGCATCTTATAAAAAATAATTGGCTCGTAGGAGTTGGTATTGGAAATTATACTTTGACTACGCGTAATAAAATTTTTGTTAATCAAGCAAGTTATAGCTATCAACCAGTACATAATACTTTTTTTCTAATTTGGAGTGAGATTGGAATATTTGGTTTAATCTTTTTTGTCGGATTATTTTTTTATATTTTAATTTCTAATTTTCAAATAATTTTTAAAAATAAATTAGAGATTTATAATTATAATAAATTATTTAATTTATCTATTTTAGGATCTTTAATAATTTTTTTAAGTTTTGATCATTGGTGGTGGAGTTTGCATTTTGGAGTGTTATTTTTTTGGTTGATAATCGGGCTTATTGTGGATAACTTATATATTAAAAAAGTTATTAATTAAATTATTATTAAATTGCTATAAATTAGTGAAAATATAAGACGATTTTGTTTATTTTAGAATATTAAATGTTAGTATAAAATATAATATTATTGTGCTATTATAATATTATATAAAATAATAAAATATTTGTGATATATAAAATTAATAATAAAAATAAAAAAATAGTTATTATTGGCTTAGCTATTTTTTTTGTAATGATATTATTTTCAGGACTTTCTTTACCAGCAAAGGCTAGCTCTGTTAATTTAGTTGCGACTAGTTCTAGCAATCAAATAGTTAATAATTCTTCTTGGTCATTTGGCGGGCTTTACAAAAAAATAATTAATTTTATTTTTCCTAATAATAAAAAGAACGAGTATACTCAAATGTATACTGAGTTAGATGTTAAGAAAAAAAATCTTGAAGTTGAATTAATTAATTTAGATATTGAGAAAAAAAAGGTTGAGATTGAATTAGCTACAACAGTAATTAAAAAAGAAAGTGCTGAGGCTGAGTTGGCTACTTTGGAGATTAAGAAAAAAGATATTGAAGCTAAACAAGGTATTGTTAAAACTAAGATAGTTGTGCCAAATGTTAAAGAAAAAATTATAGAAACAGCTCCTTTTAAAGAATTTGTGCAAGAAAAAAAAGTTATTATAGAAACGCCAATAAAAAGCAGCAAACAAATAAAAGAAGTTATTAGAGAAGTATTAATAAAAAATAATAAAATAGATGGTAATTTTACTGTAAGCGGTAATACTGAAATTGATGGAAAGTTGAATATTACTGGATTAGCTAAATTTAATAATGCAATTGTTTTAGGAACAGCAGATTTGACAGGAGATTTATATAATAGCCAAGGCGATTTAATTGTTAATGATAATTTAGTTGTTAAGTCGGCGCTTACTACTAAAACTTTGCAAGTAATTGACTCAGCTGAATTTAGTGGATCTATTAATGCTAAAGATATTGATTCTGATAATATTTCAGTTGGAAAGAAATTAACAGTAAGCGGTAATTCAACTATTCAAGGAAGTGAACAGGTTTTGGGTAGTTTAAGGGTTGGAGGAACTTTTTCTGCTGGTCATGCGATTTTTTCAAGCATTGGCGTTGATGGATCTTTTGGTGCTAAATCCATTTCTAGTAGTAAAGATTTGGTTGTTGGCGGAAAAGCTTATTTAAATGGAGAAGGTGTTGATATTAAAGGTAGTATTAATGCTGAGGCTGGATTAAATGTTGCAGGTAATTTAAGAGTTTCTGCTACCTCAACTTTTAGCGGTAATGTTGGAGTTGGTACAACAACGCCTTTAGCAAATTTGCATATTGTTGGCTCTGCTCGTTTTGATTTAGGATCTGATGCAACAGGCGATTTATTATATAGAAATTCATTAGGAAATCTCGGTCGACTCGGAATTGGAGCTAATGGTAAATTTTTAATGGCATCATCAACAGCGACTACTACTGGGGGGCTTTTATGGGAAACTATTTCAGCAACAGGTATTACATCATTAAATGGTTTGGTAGGAACAATTCAAACATTTGCTACTTCTTCAGTAGGAACAGATTTTTCAATTGATTCTTCGGGAGATATTCATACTTTTAATTTGCCATCAGCAACATCAACAGTAAGAGGTCTTTTAACATCATCTGATTGGTCAACATTTAATAGTAAAGAAAATGTTCTTACTTTTAATGGTCCATTAGCAAGAAATTTTAATGCTATTTCAATGTCAACTTCCACTTCTTCGGTGGATGGTTTTTTAACATCTGTTGACTGGAATACATTTAATAGTAAAGAAAATGTTCTTACTTTTAATGGTCCATTAGCAAGAAATGCAAATATTATTTCAATGTCAACTTCCACTTCTTCGGTGGATGGTTTTTTAACATCTGTTGACTGGAATACATTTAATAATAAACTTAGCATAACACTTGATGACGGGTATTTGTTAATAGGTGATGCTTTTGGTCTTGCTTCGCCTATTTTACTTTCAGGCGATGCTGAAATTTCTAATGCAGGAGTTTTAACTATTACTAATAATGCTGTTGGTCTTGGCGTTGATACTGTTGGTAATTATGTTTCAGGAATAATTGCAGGAACAGGTATGACTGTCTCTGGAACAGTCGGTGAAGATTGGTCGCCAACGGTTGCTATGGATATCAACGGATTGTCAGCGACTTCAGTATTTAACGATACTGACACTTTTGCAATATACAATGCTTCGTCTACATCAACTAAAAAAATTACTCGCGCTAGTTTTCTTTCAGGTATTACAGGAGCTTTAGTTTATCAGGGATCATGGAATGCTAGTTCAAACACCCCAGCTTTAGCTGATAATACAGGATCTAAAGGACAATATTATGTTGTTAATACTGCTGGTACTCAAAACCTTGGTAGTGGCAATATTGTGCTTACTATAAATGATTGGATTATTCATAATGGAACTGTTTGGGAAAAACTTGATTCTGCAAACGATGTTCAATCAGTATTTGGTAGAATAGGGATTATTTCTGCTTCTTCTGGTGATTACATTGCTTCACAGATTACCAATACGCCGACAGGAAATATCTCTGCAATTACTGTTCAGTCAGCTCTTAATGAATTAGATACTGAAAAACTTACAAATACTCTTAATTCTGGACGTATTTTTGTTGGTAATTCTTCTAATGAAGCTACTGCCATTTTGATGGGAGGGGACATTACTATTAATAATACAGGGACGACAACTATCGGCGCTTTAAAAGTAACTAATACGATGTTAGCTGGCTCTATTGCTTCTTCTAAATTAATTGGAACAGACATCGCCACTGTTGGGATAATTGCATCTGGGACTTGGAATGGCGTAACTATTGGAACAAGTTATGGTGGGACAGGTTTAAATTCATATATTGCTAATCAATTATTCTATGCTTCTGGAACAGGAACAATGGGACAGATTGCCACTTCATCATTAGGGTTATT
>JAURWF010000006.1 GCA_030655095.1 bacterium | reverse complement strand
TTAGATAAATTTAAAACAGTCTGCCAACTTAAATTAGCATAAGTTCTGGTTTTAAGCACAGCCTCAACTGCCTTACGCATTTTTGACGCAGCAACCATTTTCATAGCTTTAGTAATTTTCTTAGTATTACTAATTGATTTTATTCTACTTTTTATATCCCGTGCTGATGCCATATAAATCAATTACAAATTATCAATTTAGAAAGTAGGGGTGATTTTTGTTTCTCACCCCACATTAATTAACCCTAGTCTCGATGTCTTAGTGAGACCTTCAAACTCAACTGCTCTACTCTCTCTTTTTTCACCTCCTTTAGAAAGTATTCTTCTTTAAAGAATACTTTTATCAAGAGAACGATAATTTTAAACGCTACTTTCTTCATTTTTTCCTCCTCTTCTTAAAGATATTTATTTAAAAAATTATTCTTTAATTAAATATTCCAAACCATCTTTATAATCCTCAATCATTTTTCTCATCTTTTTCCCCAACTCCTCATCAAAATCATTCTTTTCTTCTAATTCTTTCAAAATATCCGCGCCTAAATTATTTGCATACTTATAAAGCCCTGTTTCAAATTCTGAAATTTTATCTACTGGCACAGTATCAAGTAAACCATTAACTAAGGCAAAAAAGATTAATACTTGATTTACAGTTGATACTGGCGAATATTGATCTTGTTTAAATATCTCTTGCAATCTTTTTCCACGTTCTAGTTTAGCCAAAGTGTCTTTATCTAATTCTGAACCAAATTGAGCAAAAGCTGCTAATTCTCTAAATTGAGCCGCCTCAAGCTTCATTTTGCCTGCAACTTTTTTCATTGCTTTAGTTTGAGCGCTTGAACCAACACGTGAAACAGACAAGCCAGCGTCAACAGAAGGACGAACACCTTGATAAAATAATTCTGGCATTAAATAAATTTGACCGTCAGTAATTGAAATAACATTTGTTGGAATATAAGCTGACATATCGCCTGCCTGAGTTTCAATAATAGGCAAAGCGGTAATTGATCCGCCACCATATTCTGCACTTAATTTACAAGCTCTTTCCAAAAGTTTAGAATGCAAATAAAAAACATCGCCAGGATAAGCTTCGCGCCCAGGCGGTCGTTTAAGTAAAAGAGAAATTTCACGATAAGCTACGGCGTGTTTTGATAAATCATCATAAACAATTAAAACATCTTCTCCTTTATCTAAAAAATATTCTGCCATTGCGCATCCAGCATAAGGTGCGACATAAAGCAAAGAAGCAGGATCACTTGCTCCAGCCAAAACAACCGCCGTATATTCCATTGCACCTGCTTGTTCTAATTTAGCTACTATTCCAGCAACTTTAGATTCTTTTTGTCCAATAGCAACATAAATACATTTTACATTCTGACCTTTTTGATTAATAATCGCGTCAATAGCAATCGCGCTTTTTCCAATTTGACGATCTCCAATAATTAATTCTCTCTGTCCTCGTCCAATTGGAATAATCGCGTCAATAGCTTTAATACCTGTTTGTAATGGCTGTTTTACTGATTCACGAGCAATTACTCCAGGAGCAATTTTTTCCATTGGATAATATTTCTCAATATCAATCTCGCCTTTACCATCCAAAGGCTCACCTAAAGGATTAACAACACGACCGATTATTCCATTTCCAACTGGAACTTGCAAAATTTTATTTAAACATTTTACTTCATCACCCTGTTTTATTTTACAAAAATCACCCAAAATAATAGCCCCAACTTTATCCTCTTCTAAATTTAACGCTATTCCATAAATCTTTTTTTCTGAATTACCAGAACTTGTAAATTCCAACATTTCCGACATCATAACATCAGATATTCCTTCAATTTTAGCAATACCATCACCAACTTCAATTACCCGACCAATAGTTCTCTCTTCAATAGATGGCTTAAAACCTTCAATTTGCTGTTTAAGTTGTTCAATAATAAAATCTTTTGTATTAGACATAATATTTTAAAAATTATTTAATCATTCTACTTCTCATTTCTGTTAAGTTGTTTCTTAAACTTCCATTCAAAACTTTATCTCCATATTTTATAATAACACCTCCTAATAAATTTTGATCAATTTTTTCTTTAATAATTATTTCATTAGCTTTGCTTAATTCTTTAATATAGTCAATTAATACTTTTTTAATATTAATGTCAAGTTCTTTTGCGCTAATAATTTCTGCTTCAACAATTTTTTTTTCAAAATTCCAAATTTCTATAAATTGCTTAATAATCTGATTTGCTTTAACTAAATCATTATTATTTTTCAATGCTATAGCAAATTTTTCAATAACATCTTTAATTTGATCATTTTCTTTATCACTAACAATTTGATAAAGATATTGCGCATATTGTTTAGCTGTAATTTTCATAAAAAATAAAAAATAATTATTATAATTTCTTTCCACTTTTTAAAAACTTTCTTTTCGCGCTTTTTAATTCCTTAATATGTTTTTCTGGCAAAAGATTTTCCGGGAGTGTTCCGCCTATATCCTTGATTGTCTGTCTAACTTTACCGCCAACCATAAAATGCGTACTTGACGCATAATTATCTCCTTTAATATTCTCTTTTTTCATTTTCTCATCAGTCTGTGTAATTCTAAATAAATTAGCGGCTAATTCTGTTGTTCCTGCTCGATCCAAAAGTTCTCCTTTCTTTATTTCTTTTTTATTTTCAATATCAATAAGCGACATTCCATATAATCCACGATAACCAGCGTCATTAAAAGATCCAAACTTAGTTACACCTGCTCGTTTAGCTGTACTAAATAATTTTTTATTTTCCATCGTTACTTCTCCTCTAATAAAAAGTCTTTTGTCAGCTTCGGATATTTGCTCAAAAATTTCCTGCTTGCGTGTTTGAATTGCAAAATAAGTTTGTGCCAAAGCAATTTCTGGTTTTTTTGAATCGCCATTTTGCGCGATTAAATAACAGGCGTAACGATCCAATTTCCAATCACGCACTTCTCTAACTGTATTAGAACCTATTTTAACCATTTTACTGAATCCAGTAAAATGGTTATCCACAGCCTGACCGCTGTTAAGACACGCCTTTGCCGCTCTGCCAATTACCTCTTCGGCGTTTTGCCATTTTTCATAACCCAACAATATCATCAATTCTCTACCATGCCAATATTCAACTCCATTTTTATCAACTTTTTTAATACTTTCGAAATCTTTATTAAGTGAATTTATTATTATATCTTTATTCATAATATTCAAATAATTTAAAATAAAAAAATAAAATCAATAAAAATTATTTTTTGCTATCTCTAATTATTTTCTTTATTAATTCTTTATCTTCTTTACTGTTTATTTTTTTCTCTAATACTTTTTCAACTGTAATCATGATTAAATCAGCTATTTCATTTTTTATTTCTTTTAGAGTCTGAGCTTTTTCTGTTTGCATTTTAGCTTTTTCTACATTAATAATCTGACCAATTTCTTCTCTGGTTTTAGCCAACATAACTTGCCTACTTTCTTCTGCCTGATTATTGGCTTTAGTTAAGATTAATTCAACTTCTTTTCTAGCATCTATTAAACTCTGTTTATGCTCGTCTTCAATCAAAACTAATTTTTCTTCAATTTTTTTAGCATCATCCAAACTTTTAGAAATTTTTTCTGATCTATCCGCCATTATTTTAGACAAAGGCTTAAAAACTAAAAAATAAAGTACTAAAAAAACAATAGTAAAATTAACTGCCTGAGCAATTAATAATTTAATGTCAATGTGAAATATTTCTATTAAAGAATCCATAGAGTCTATAAAGTCTATAAAGTCAAAAGTCCGTAAAGTCTATAAAGTCAAATGACTTTTGACTTTATAGACTTTCAACTAATTTATTTAATACTAAATGCTATAACCAAGGCGTAAATAGCGATTGATTCAGCAAAGGCTGAAGCCAATAACATAGGAACCAAAATTTTTCCTGAAGCCTCTGGATTTCTCCCAATAGCTTCTGTTGCCTTAGCGCCAATTAAACCGATACCAATACCAGGTCCAATTGCTCCAAGTCCGATGGCCAATGCTTTAGCCAACATAACTGTGTCAATTTCCATAGTTTTTTTTATTTAGTTTATAAAATTAATAAAGTTATAAAGTTAAATTATTTTTAACCTCATGACTCTACAGACTTTATGGACTTTATGGACTTTACAGAATAACTAATGTTCTTCCGCGCTTGTCATCATTGTTAGATAAGTTAAAATTAGCATAGCAAAAATAAATGCTTGAATCAAGCCAACTAAAATTTCTAAAAACATAAAAGGGACTGGCAAGCCAAAAGCTAAAATAGCAGTCATTGATGCGACTAACACTTCTCCTGCAAAAATATTACCAAAAAGACGAAAAGTCAAGCTAGCCACTTTTGCTAACTCCCCTATTATTTCCAATAAACCAACAAACACCTTGATTGGATTAATTATTAAAATAGATGGATCTTTAATTATATTTTTAGGAATATCTAAAAGAGCTTTAATATTAATAAATTTATTCAAATATTTCCAAAAACCAATAGTTAAAACACCAAAAATATGACTAACCACTACGCCAATAAGCGCTAATGCTAAAGTAGTATTTAAATCAGCCATACCTGAACGAAAAAAAGGAACAAAAATTTTTTCATTATGTTCTAAAACTACTTGACCGATTGAACCGACTCCTGGTAAAAGCCCCAACCAATTATTAAGCAAAATAAAAACAAAAAAACTAAGAATTATTGGAAAAAATTTTAAAGTTTTTTCCCTAGAACCTGTGACAGAATTAAAAACGTCTAAAAGCAATTCAATAACCATTTCAATTCCATTTTGAAGTTTCCCTGGAATCATCTTTATTTTTGATTTTAAAAATATACCGAATGCAACAACTATAAAAATTACCAACAGTGTATTAAGTAAAGAATTAGTCACAGAGAAATTTCCAATTGTAAAGATCGGCTCTGCATATAAAGTGTGCTCATGCTGGATTTCTGTATTTAGTGCTGTCTCGCTAGTTGATTGTTCTGCTGATGTCATAATAATTAGCTTTTTAGCTTTTTAGCTTTTTAGGATCTTTTTTAAAAAAGCTAACTATTTTTTTAATAATTCTTTATCAATTACTTCAATTTTTTTATATTCATTTAAAGCATTTTTTACCAAACCAAACATAGAAAAAATAAAAGCGACGCCCATTGACAACAAAAAAAGCCAAGGCTCGCTATGATATTTATTATCTAACCATTTACCAACAAATAAACCAATAATTACTGGACCAATTATCCATGCAGACAGTTTTGTAGTCAATAATATCGCTGGCAACCACCAAACTTGTTGTTTCATATATAAATACTTTATATTAACTAAGACTAAAAGTCAATAAAAAAACAGGAAATGAACTCCTGTTTTTTTTGTTTTAGATATTATTTTAGACACTAAGTGTCCAATAGGACACTTAGTGTCTTTGTGCTCAGTAGTTTTTACTTTAAATTCCCGCTTCCCTTTGGATTATATCCGTCTAATACTTCTGCTCCGTCTTTATGTCCATCTCCATCTGTATCTGCTTTGTTTGGATTAGTTCCGTATTGTAATTCCATTTTGTCTGATAATAAATCATTGTCAGAATCTTTTTCTCTGGCTGAGCCTGAATAAGTTATT
>JAURWF010000005.1 GCA_030655095.1 bacterium | reverse complement strand
TAAAAATAAAAACAAACTAAAATAATTTTGGTAAACAAAAATAATTTACCAAAATTCTTTTGTCAAATTATATTAAGAAATTTAATATTTTTTATAATTACTTATTGTAAAATCAATTATATGTTTTATAAACAATGTTGTCAAGTGTGTAAAATTATAATTTAAAATAAAAAATTATTTTAAATTATTTTGTTTAATTTTAGCAAATTTTTATTGTAAAATAGCTTTTATTCTTCTTACTCCCGCACTAGAGCTTTCTTCTTTTTTAATTTTAAATTTTCCTAAAATTCCTGTTTGATTAACATGCGGACCACCACAAATTTCTTTACTAAAAATATTATCACCTAATCCGATAGTATAAACTTTAACTTTTTCTTTATACTTTAAATCAAACACTCCTGTGGCTCCCTTGCTCCTAGCTTGCTCTAAATCCATTTCTTCGCAAGACACAATTAAATCTTGTTTTATAGCTTGATTAACTAAATTTTCAACTTGTTGCAATTGTTCTACAGTCATTTTTTCATTATGCGAAAAATCAAAACGCAATCTCTCTGCTGTTATATTTGATCCTTTTTGCGAAACATGATTTCCTAAAACTTTTTTTAAAGCAGACAACATTAAATGAGCTGTTGTATGATATTTAATTGTCTCTTCTGAAGCATCTGCTAATCCACCTTTAAACATTCCTGCAGACGCTGTACGAGAAAGATCTTGATGCTCTTTAAAATATTTTAAAAAACCTTTTTCATCTACATCTAAGCCACTTTCTTTTGCTAATTCTTTAGTTATTTCTATTGGAAACCCATAAGTTTGATATAAATCAAAAGCAATTTGTCCTGATATGCTTTTGACTTTCAACTTTTGATTTTCAAACTGTTTTAACCCAAGTTCTAAAGTTTTACTAAATTTTTCCTCTTCTTTATCAAGTTGAGTAATAATAAAATTAATATTTTTTTGTAATTCAAAATAAACATCAGCATAATCATCTATAACAACTTTTGCAATTTCTTTAATCCACATTTTCTTTACAACACCCAATTGACGCCCATATCTGATTGCCCGCCTAATTAAACGACGAACAATGTAACCACGATCAGTATTAGATGGCGATATATTTTTTTCATCACTCATAATAAAAACAGTTGCCTTAAGATGATCGGCAATTATTCTAATTGCTTTGTCAATTTCAGAATTATTTCCATATTTTTTATCTGATAATTGTTCAATTTTATTAATAATATTTTTGAATAAATCAGTTTGATAATTATCAGCCGAGCCATTTACAATTGCTAATATTCTTTCTAAACCCATTCCAGTGTCAACATTTTGTTGCTTTAATAATTCAAATTTATTTTCAGAAGTTTTATTGTATTGCATGAAAACATTATTCCAAATCTCAACCCATAAGGAATTATCATCATTAAAACTATTGGGAATTTTATTAACATCGCCTGTCCAATAAAAAATTTCTGTGTCAGGACCACACGGACCAGTCAGGCCAGCAGGACCCCACCAATTATTTTTTTTAGGCAATTTAGCAATTTTTATTTCTGAAATGCCAATTTTATTTTTCCAAATATCATAAGATTCTTGATCAAATACAGCATCTTTATCGCCAGCAAAAACAGAAACAGCAATTCTATTTTTATCTAAATTCAACCAATCTGGAGAAGTTAAAAATTCCCAACTCATTTCTATTGATTTTTCTTTAAAATAATCTCCCAATGACCAGTTGCCAAGCATTTCAAAAAAAGTATGATGCGTCGTGTCTCCAACTTCATCAATATCGCTAGTTCGTATACACTTTTGACAAGAAGTTAATCTATTGCCTGCAGGATGTTTTTCGCCAAGTAAATATGGTACCAGCGGATGCATTCCTGCTGTTGTAAATAAAACTGTTGGATCGTTTTCTGGAATTAAAGAAGCACTGGAAATAATTGTATGATTTTTAGATCTAAAAAAATCTAAATATTTTTGTCGTAATTCTTTTGAAGTCATAGAGTTAGCTTATTAGCTTGTAGCTTATTAGAAATTAATTTTTATTTTTTAATTTGTAGCAGTTAAAAGAATTTTCTAAAAAGCTAAGAAGCTACAAGCTAAAAATTACTCCTCCTCCCAACATCTCATTGTTGTTATAAAAAACAATGCTTTGACCAGATGTTACTGCTCGCTGAGGTTGAGCGAATTTTACTAATAAATTATTTTCTTTATTTTTTAAATTAGATATAACACATTCAACTGCTGGATGATGATAACGAATGACTGCTTGACAATGAAAAGGAAATTTTGGCGTTTGACCAGATATCCAATTAATATTATTTACAATTAACTGATCAGAAAAAAGCGCTGGATCATTATTATCATTAACAACATAAAGCGTATTTGTTTTATAATCCTTTTTAGCGACATAAAATGGCCCAATCCCACCTATTTCTACTCCTTTTCTTTGTCCAATAGTATAAAGTGGCAACCCATTATGTTCGCCAATTATTTTATTATCTAATGTTTTAATTTTTCCTATTTTAAATTTTAAATGCCGTTTTAAAAACTCATTATGACTTTTTTCAGATATAAAACAAATTTCTTGACTTTCTTTTTTTTCAGCAACAGGCAACTCAAATTTTTTTGCCGATTGCCTTACTTGTGGTTTAGTATAATTGCCCAATGGAAAAAGCAAATATTTTAATTCATCTTGATTAAAAGTCCATAAAAAATACGATTGATCTTTATTTTCATCTTTTGCTTTATATAATTTATATTTGACTTTTGACTTTTGACTTTTGACTTTTGACTTAATATAGTGTCCTGTGGCAACAAAATTAAATCCCATTTTTTTCGCTTGCTCAATTAAAAAACCAATCTTAACTAATTTATTACATCTAACACAAGGATTAGGTGTTCTTCCTTTTTTATATTCATCTAAAAAATTATCAACAACTTGTTTTTTAAATATTTTTGAAAAATTTAATGTATATAAAGGAATTCCTATTTTTTCACAAACTCGCCTAGCATCCATAAGAGCTTCTATTGAACAACATTTATTCTCAGAATTTTCTTCACTTTTCAAATTTTCTTTCCAAAAATGCAAAAAAATACCAACAACTTCATAGCCTTGATCAACTAACAATTTAGCAACAACTGATGAGTCAACTCCTCCAGACATCGCCATAAGCACTCTGATTTTTTTATATTTATTTAAAGATCCTTCCATATTTAATTATTCTAATTCCTCTAAAACTTCAAAATGTCGTTGAAGGCATTCTTCTGCTTTTTTCCAATAAATATTTGATTGTTCTTCATCTTTTTCATCTTCATATTTTTCTGCTTTATCGTGATATTCAGCTGCTTCACATTTTAAATTAGCTGCCATTATTGCTTTTTCATCACTAATATTGGGGTATTGTAAAGAAAAAACTTTTGCCATATTTTTTATTATTTCTTCTTTTTTCCCACGATGATGAGCTTTCCACCACGCAATTTCAGCTTCTGCTAATTTTTTAGCGGTTTCTCTTTTATTTTCTTGCTTTTGAGAAGATTCTTCTAATTGTTCGTTAATTTTTTTTCCTTCAAAATGCGTCCACACATGATCTAAATTTAGGTCTGTCATAAATTTACAAATTAATAATTAATATTAAAAAATAATCATTACTAATAATAATCCAATAAAAATACAATTATAAGCAATTATATGCGCGTGCTGTTTTTTTATTTCTATAAAAATGTTTAATAATAAGGCAATAAACGCTATCACCAAAATTAATTGAAAATAAAAATTACTTAAATTAATAGTTGGCAACATTGCCACCGTGGGATTAGTTTTAAAAAGTTTATAATGTTCTAACAGCGAAGTCTTGATTGGATTAACCTCATCCCAATCAATTTTTTCATAAGCAGTTTGTCCTGCGGAATCTTTTATAGCAATACTCGCTGGTATTAAAGGATCTAAAATATTTTTTTCTTCTTCCTGATTAATAAGAGACACTCCATTCCATTGATTAGCTTGATTAGATTCTTTTTCTAAAACAATTTTTTTATTATCAACAATAACTTCAGCAGAAATAGTGTCTTCTGGTAAAGTAGTTTGTATCTGTAAAGCTTTTTCTTCATTAAGTTGATTGCCCTTTATAGATAAAACTGTTTTTTGTTGATTAGTCGCAAGTACTTTTTTCGGTTTTTCTTTTGCTTGATTAAACGTAGTTGACTTTGATAATGTCATTGTAGCAATCGGTTTAGCTTTTATCAATGGCTCTTCTAATAAACTTTTAGTTATTAACGGCTGTTTTTCTTCAGCTTGAGTCGCAAAATGTTGAGCAATAAAAACAGTATTAACATTATTAAATCTACCGTCAGCTAATGCTACGCCTATCTCTTTAAAATCGCTATCAACAATATTACTATAATGAGCTGGACTATCTTTCCATGCAAGCACAACATCTTCCGGTTTAGAAAAACCAATTGCTAAGTTTTCTCCTGCTAAAGAATATTTATAATCAACTTTATTAAGTAAATCTTCTAAATTTACACCAGTTGGACTAATATGAGCAAAATATTGGTTAATCGCCATATCCTCAACTTTTTGCCACGCTGATTGGTTTAATTTTTGACTTTCTAAAAGTACTGGCAAAGAAACTGTCTGACGCAAATTATTAGTTAATTCTATAATTTTTTTTGCTTGAGCTATCGCCAAATCAGGACTAAGCCAAGCTGATAAAGGATAAAATAAAACAAAAACAACCATAATAGTTTTTATGGCAATCAAACTCATTGCATGAAAAAGAAGTCTTTTTGGTTTTAAAACTCCTGGAAGATAATTATTGCCTTTATGAGGGATAAACAAATCTTTTAATAATCCTGGTCCAAGCGGGTTTCTTCCCCTTTTTACCTCATCGCCGTCTTTTACTCCATCATTGTCTGTGTCGGGATTTTTATAATCAGTGTGATAAATATTTTTTTCTTCATAATCACTCAATCCATCATTATCAGTATCTTTAAATTTCTTGCCAAGTTTTATATTTTTATCAAATTCTTTCTTTTTTTGTAAAAATTTTTGATAATTATTTTTTTTACTAAATTTAAACATAAATTAATCTGTGAAATCTGTTTTTATTTACAACCATAATTAATAAGAAGGCAGAAAGAATTTTAATCTTAGCTTATGAAAAAAAAATATTTTTCCATAACTAAAATTTAAAAATCCTTTCTGCCCTCCGACGGCTCTACCTAGCGGGTGCTAGGCAAAACCGTTTCGACAATACAATCGTTTACACAGCTACATTGTTCGCACGCTTTTGTATAACGATAACACCCAAAACAACCTAACATCTTTACCACCTCCTTCTACTCATTTCTTTTTCTTTTTCTTTTCTTTTTTCAAATATAAGAGACAATCTACAGATCATCTCGTAACGACAACATTCACAAACTTCGTACTCGTATTCGAGGCAGTTTTTTGGTCTCTCACACATTTTAATCACCCCCTTTAATAATGTTTTTTAAACTATACTAAACAGGCGCAGAAAAATGCGCTTACAATAATAAGCGCAAAAATTAAAAAAAATTTTCTTTCTTCTTTTTTCATTCTTCTACACCTCCTTTTATTTAAAATCTTAAAAAGAGCATTAATCTTACTTTTAATTTTTAAAAAAGTAAGATCATATAAATAACACCTAAAATCTAGCACAATAAAGCTATTTTAGCAAATATTACTTACAATAAACTAGCAATTGTTTACAGCCTATTTTTTTACTTACTCCTGGATTCCCGCTTTCCGGGCTCCCAGGCTGTCTAAAAAGCCCTTTAACAATTTAATAAATCAGACAAATTAAGGCTAT
>JAURWF010000060.1 GCA_030655095.1 bacterium | reverse complement strand
TAGCATTAAATGAATTTTTTAACATTTCTACATTTTCTATGTCTGGTGATTTATTTCCAACTTGTTTAAATGTTTGCGCTAACGCTGTTCCGCCCATTCTGTAATTTTTATTTCCTAAATCATTAATCCATAAACTACTTTTTCCTGGCTTTTTAATATCTGGAGTTATAATTTTATTTATGTCCGGGACGGGAGCATAGGCAGAAATAGTTAATTCGCCTGGTGATTTTATAATCTTGTCATTCACTTTTGTAGCCATAGAAAGACTGTCTTTTCCTCCGTCAATTGCAATGCCTAATTGAATCATTATATCTCGCGTAGCTATTGCTGCTTTATAAATTCTTGTAGCTTCTCCTAACAATTTTGCTGGCCACATCCAATTGCCTTCACATTTAATATCAGTTAAATTACTAATTTTTGCCCAAACTATATTTGTCAAAGCCTCCCCAACAGCCATTCTTGCCCCAGCTTCAGGATTAATAATCATTTTTATAGGTTGTTCTCCAATAGAAATTGCGGCTCCTGTTTCATTAAAATGACTCTGAGCAATAACTGCTACATCTGAAACTGTAAGTTGTAAAGGTCCTACACATTGTTGTTGAGCAATCAATCCAGTAACACTTCTATCAACTTTGGAAGTTAAAAATCTTTTTGAACCAACAGATAATAAACGCAAAACTTTTTCTAGAGCTTGTTTGATCGTTAAATTTTTTGGCAATTTTAAGGGCTCTAAAAATAAATTAATGTTTTCATCAAAAAAAGTTTTTTGAGGCATTTCTCCTAATATTTTTTTCAATTCTAAATTAACTGGAAATGAATCGTCTTTGTTATCATGAACAACAATTTTACCATCACCTGTAATTTCTCCTAGCATTTCATATTTACATTTTTCTCTTTTGCAAATTTCTATAAATTTTTCAAAACTATTTGGTTTTATAAGCAAAGCATTTCTCTCTTGATATTCAGCGCTCCAAATTTCTAACACTGACATAGTTTCATCTCCTATGTTAATATTTCTTATTTCAATTTTTCCGCCAATTGGATCAATTATTTCTGTTAATACATTACAAGGTCCGCCTGCTCCTTGATCATGAATGCTAATAATTGGATTCTTCTCTCCCATTTCCGCACAAGCTCTAATTACTCTATTCATTTTTTGTTCCATTTCAGCGTCGCCACGTTGAACAGCATTAAAGTCAAGCTCAGCAATATTTTTTCCTTGCATCATACTAGCAGCAGAGCAACCTCCCACACCAACACGATAAGCCGGACCTCCTATTTGAATAATTAACATACCTTTTTCTGGTTTTCCTTTTTTAATATGTTTATCATTAATCTGTCCAACTCCGCCTGTAAACAAAATAGGTTTTATCCATTCTTGTCTTTCTCCTTCAGGCAAAACTAAACCAAAAGATCGAGTATAACCTTGAATAAGAGGTTCGCCAAATTTATTGCCATAATTAGACGCTCCATTACTAGCATCTATTTCAATTTTTAAAGGTTTTGCTAAATTAGAAGGATAAATAAAAGTTTTATCTTCCCAAGGTAAGTTATAATCTGGAATATTTAAATTCCCAACGCAATATCCTATTGTTCCAGCTACTACCAAGCCACCTGTACCAGTCGCTTGCACGTCTCTAATTCTTCCACCCGTTCCAGTTTCTGCTCCCGGGACAGGAGCCACGCCGGTTGGAAAATTATGAGTTTCAGCTGTAAAAATAATATGATAAATTAATTTTTCTTTTTCAAAATTTGACACTTGACCGGGAATTTTTGGAATAAGAGTATTTATTTCAAAACCTTTAATAGCAGAAGAATTATCTTTAAAAGCAATTAGACTATTATTAGGATTGGCTTTTAAAGTAGAAACTACAATTTTAAAAAGTGTTTCTGGTATTATTTTTCCATTAATAATTAATTTTCCTTTAAAAAACCAATGTCTTGAATGTTCGCTATTTGCTTGACCTAATTGAAAACATTCAACATTAGTTGGATTTCTTTTTATTTTATTTACAAATAAATCATAATAAAATTTTTCATCCCAATCATCCATTCCTAATCCCATTTTTTTATTAATATCTTTTAAAACGCTTATCCCTTGTTCTATTAAAGGTATTTCCGTGACTGGTTCCGGCTTAATATCAAGTTTAAAGTCATTTAACTTTTTTAAATATTGGCATTCTGTCATGCGATCATGATTTTTTTCTATAAATTCTTTTTTATCAATTTCAGAAGTTAAAATATAACGACGCGATTTTTCAATCCGAGTAATTTTATTAAGTCCGCAGGCATGACAAATATCCACGGCATTAGTGGAAAAAGCAGTAGCAAAATTTAAACGCGGACCTAATTCAATAATTTTGTCATTTTTATTAAATTGAGATTTATCTTTAATCTCTACTAAAAAATTATCAGCTAATAATTGTTTTAAATTTTTTATTTCCTCATCATTCAATGGCTCTTTGGTTTCTATATTAAAACAATATTCAATATTTTTATTATATTCTTTGTTATAAAAATGATACATAAAAATTTATAAATTTTTTAAAATAAAATTTAATCTATCCTCTATTGAGCTCATTAATGGCACTATGATAATATGAGCATTTATTTTTTTATAACTTTCTTTTAATAAATAATGAATTTTTATTTGTTCTTCTTTGGTTTCTATCCTAGCATAATCTTTATCCATATCATAAAAGTCAAGTAAAAAAATTTTTTTATATGAACAATTTTTTATGGCTTTTTCTAAAAATTCATCATTTTTTCTATTGTATAATTTATAATATGCTTCAGAATCCGGAATGCCTCGATCAAAAAAAATAATTTTTTCTTTTGGCAAACTTTCTTCTATTTCAATTTTCATTTTTAAGACAATCTCTTGAAATAATAATTCATCCCGACGTATTTCATCTATAATTTTCCCTTTCCTTATTTCTTGATCAATGTAAGTTCGAGCAGCTTCATGAACAATATCATAACCTTTTTCTTCTAATAATTTTATCAAGGTGGTTTTGCCAGCCGAAGGTGCGCCTGTAATTACATACCAATTATTTAAATCCATAAAATTTTTAATTAAAAATAACTATCATAAATTTAACATTTTTAATTAATACTTTCAAGATTAAGGTTAAGCGGAGTCAAAGGGGTTGATTTTTTAATATTTTTACTATAATATAAATATGTTTTAAAATCAAAGAAAAAAAAGAAAGGATTGATAATGATCCAGCTCTTTTTACAATTTATAGGAATAGGAGGATAATCATGAATTACATAAAGTATTTAATTGTTTGTGATTTTGACAGAACATGGGCTGATACTTTCAGCCCAAGCCCTAATGGCATTGATGTTAATAAAGCATATACCTATGCCGTTCAGTCCATTTTTGGTGAGGCTGGACTTGAAGTATACGCTAAAATGGGGGGTCTTCAAAACAAGGCTCCAGTAGAATTAATTGAAACGATCCTCTTAAGCGAGGATCGAGAATATTTAATTAAGAAAGCTAAAAAGTTTTTTCAAGAAAATAATAATTTTTTGAAAGAACTTATTCCTAAAGGTAAGGGATTCCCGTTGGAATGGCAAGCAGGACATTTTTGGAATCCGAACGGCGTAATTACTGAAATACTGGTTCGGAAGAAACTTCAATATCTGATGGGAGAGATTGGAAAAAGTTGGCCTTGTCTATATCAAGGAATTCGGGAATTTCTAAAAGCCATTAGCGAAATGAACGCTAATGAAATTGATATTCAACTGGCCGTTATCTCGTCGGGTCATGAGAAGTTTATTCAAAAAGTTTTTAAAGTTTGGGGTATTTCTTGTCCAAAAATTCTTGTAACTGATGATGACATGAGGGGCCGTAATGGATATCCTAAAGAAATGTCAGCTCGGATTAAGCCATCAGTAACTCTCTTCGACTTAGCACACCTCAAATGGTTTCATTCCATTTATAAGGTAAATACTAATCAACTTCAGCTAGTTAGATTTCTTATGGAAAGTCGCAAAAGAATGATTTACTTTGGCGATGATCCAATTAAGGACGGAAAACTAGCAGAAGTAGCTTGCGTGCCTTTTGGCTGGTTTAATCAAGACAAAAGGCTTAATAGCTCACTCGCAGGAGAGTTTTTTTCTTTTAATGATTGGCAAATTATGACCGAGTTTTTCTCTAAAAAAAATACGGTCAAGGCCTTTGAAGAAGGTAAATCATTCAAAGAAATTATTCAGCCCTTGTTGTAAAGGGCAAAATAAACAAAAAAATAAAAAAGGCGATACTCACATTTGTGCTGGGTATCGCCTCAATTTTTTTGTAACCTAATTATTCATCTAACCCTTCAATCATCATCTGTCTTTTTTGATAAAGAATTGGATTTTTTTGCGCTAGGATTTCTAAAACAAAAAGCACGGCGTTTGATTCTGGCCAAACTGTTGCTAATGGAACACTTGAAGGCATTCTGATTGAGCTCCAAACATCTTCTGGAAATTCATTCAAAGTGGCTGGAATAGTAATTGTTGGCCAAGAAGTACGCGCCGCTAATATTGGACCAAGTCCATTGCTTCTTCCTACTTTAGTAATAATTACTCCACCATCAGGATATTTGCTTAAAATATTTTCTAAAATTTTAAGACATTTTCCAGTTGATTTGTGTCCTGATTCGGTTATTATTTCTATATCAACTCCATTTGTTTTTTCTAAAATTTCCATATCAGGCAATGGATCGCTGTCTGAACCTCTCCAAAAAACAACAGCTTGTTTTGGAATACGAAATTTTTTAGTTAATGAAGCTACAAATGCATATTTTTTTTCTACTTCATTTAATTCTTCGCCTTGTCTAAATGCTTCTTTGCTTAATTCTTCCCAATCAGCGCTTTTTAGCCTCCAACTATCATTATCAATTACATCCGCAATCATTAATTCACCATTTGAAGATATTCCAAATTCTATTTTCATATCAATTATTCTAAATCCCAAAGTATTCCAAGTGCCTTCTAATGTTAAAAAAGCCTTTCTTAAAATTTCTTCCATCTCATTTATTTTTTCTAGTCCATTATTTTCTAATATTTCATTCATTGCAATTATTTTATTA
>JAURWF010000056.1 GCA_030655095.1 bacterium | reverse complement strand
TTATAATTTTCAGAAAAACAGAAAACCAGATCTAAAAAAGATAATGAGAAAAACAACAGGTATTGCAATTGCTATAGATAATTGCTGTGCAATTGAAATTATTGATGACAAATATAGGATTATTAGCTCAAAAAAATTAGCCAATGCTTATAAGATTTATTGGAAAGCAAATAAATATTTTGAAGAAATAATTAAAAAAGAAAAAGATTTAAAGCCGTTAAATTTATTATTAAAAAAGTAAAAAATATGAGAAATTAATATTATCATATAAAAATAAAAAAGTTAGAAAAATATTAAGTAGTTTTTGGTTTAGATGTTAAAAAATTATTTGTATTTATTTTTATTGTGGTATATAATTAGAGTTAAATATAAGATTTTGTCTTATGTTTAACTCTAATTATATGAAAAAAGGTTTTTTGAATGAAATATTGAGATCAAAAAAAACAGTCTTTTCTTTTAAAGACCTTATTTTGCTTTGGGGAGGAATTGATAAACTTACTGCAGGGTCAAGAGTTAATTATTATACCAAGCATAATGGTCTTTATCATATTCGCCGTGGTTTGTATGCTAAGGATAAAAATTATGATAAATATGAATTAGCTACAAAAATATTTACTCCTTCTTATGTTAGTTTTGAAACTGTTCTTGGATCAGCTGGCGTGACCTTTCAATATTACTCTAAAATTTTTGTTGCTTCATATCAAAATAAAGAAATTGAATGTGATGGACAAAAAATTGCTTTTAAAAAAATTAAAGATGAGATCCTTACTAATAATATTGGTATTGATATAAAAGAAAATTATAGTATTGCTTCTGCCGAAAGAGCATTTTTAGATGTAGTCTATTTAAACACTGATTATCATTTCGACAATTTATCAGTTTTAAATTGGGATAAAGTTAATTTAATTTTACCTATTTATGGAGGCAATAAACGAATGAAAAAAATGGTCAAAAAATATCACGAATCTATAATAAATAATCTTAAGGCAATATAACAAAATAAATTTATGTCACTTAATACAGTAAAACACAAAAATATTCTTATTAAAATTTTAAAAGATATTTACACTGACTCAACGGTGGGACCGTTTTTGGGATTTAAGGGAGGCACAGCAGCATTTCTTTTTTACGACCTTAATCGTTTTTCTGTAGACTTAGATTTTGATTTATTAGAGGAAAGCAAGGAGGATTATATTTTTGAACAAATCCAAAAGATTTTAAGTAATTATGGCACTATTAAAGAAGCTCAAAAAAAAAGATTCAATCTTTTGTTTTTACTTTCTTATAACAAAAAAGAAGTCGGTGCTCAAAATATAAAAATTGAAATAAATCGTCGAAATTTTGGATCAAAATATGAAATAAAAGCATACCTTGGTATTTCTATGAAAGTTATGACCAAAGAAGATATGTTTGCTCATAAATTTTGTGCAATGTACGAACGTATTAATAAAACTAATCGTGATATTTTTGATGTGTATTTTTTTCTTCAAAATGATTGGTTAGTAAATAAAAAAATTATAGAAAGCCGAACAAAGATGTCTTATAAAGATTTTTTACAGAAAAGTATTAATGCCTTAGAAAAAATTAGTGACCGAAATATTCTTTCTGGTATGGGCGAACTTTTAGATGAAAAACAAAAAGCTTGGGTTAAATTGAAACTTAAAATTGAAACAATATTTTTACTTAAACTTGCTTTAGATAATGAAAAATAAAAAATATGCGGAATCAATATCATCATATAAAAATAAAAAAAATAATAAATCACAATGAAAATTTGAAAAGTTTTGTTTTTGATTATTGTTTTGATTTTATCGCGGGTCAATTTGTAATGGTCTGGCTTCCTGGAATTGATGAAAAACCAATTTCTTTAAGTAGCGACAATATGATTACTGTTAAAAAGTTAGGCGTATTTACGCAAGGATTGTTTAAAAAAAAAGAAGGTGATTATTTAGATATTCGCGGTCCTTATGGAAACGGTTTTCCAGATTCAAAATCTTGTATTTTAATTGGCGGAGGATGTGGAATTGCGCCTTTATTAAATTTAGTGTTTAAAAAAAATTCAAAAGTTTCCACTTTTATAATGGGTGGCAGGACAAAATCAGATTTTATTTTTTTAGATAAATTAAAAAAATCAGTAAAAAACATAATTATAGCAACCCAAGATGGTTCGTGCGGAATTAAGGGATTAATTACTGATGTAAATATTCCAAAAACTAAAAAAAATTATTATATTTGCGGACCAGAAATTATGATGAAAGCTGTTGCTGAAAAATTAATAAATTTAGGCATAAATCAAGAGCAAATTTATTTAAGTTTAGAACGATATATGAAATGTGGAATTGGAATTTGCGGAAGTTGCTCATGTTCTGGATATAGAATTTGCGCGGACGGTCCTATTTTTAGATATGACAAAATTAAAAATTTATCGCATTTTAATAAAGCTGGTCGAACAAGAACCGGCGAATTGAAAAAATATTAATAAAAATATAATTGATTTACAATATAGGCTATAAAGATGATATTAATTTAATTTTAATAAAAGATAAAATTTATGGACAACGAAACAAAATATTTTATTTGGTTAGTTTGGGGATTTATTATCATTACTTGTATTTTAGGTTTATGTGGAATATACAAAGATGATTATTATGTTCCGGCTGATCAGGACAGTCTATATACAGATAATTATGATTTTTAAAATTTTATGGCGAAAATTAATTTAAGTGGTAAAAATTTGCCTTATATGAGAAATCCTTTTTTAGATAAAGCACAGATTACTAGTTGGTATAATTGTTATAAAATTGCTGGTCAAATTATGGCAGGAGAAGTATCAGACCCAACCGGTGGCGCTAATCATTATTATAGCGAATTTATAAAACCGCCTTATTGGACTAAAGGTAAAAATGCCCATTTTAAGTTTAAAATTGGTAATACGCTATTTTATGAAATTAAATCAAACAAGAGAGGTTTTATAAAAATAAAAATTGCGGTTTTAATTTTTGTTTCTTTGATAGTTTTGGTTTTTAGCGGTTTATATTTAGCGGTGGCAATTAATAATAGATTGAGTTGTGAGCAAGGCATTTCAGGGGAATATGGCAACGAAAAGTATAAACATTATTATATTAATCCGAAAACCGAGGAGGTTGAAGTTGCTTATTTTAATGAAGAGGGAAAAATTTTAAGAACTGTTCAGCTTACATACGATGGCTATCCTAAAAGTCAAGTTAATGCTTTTCCTTATACTGAGATGATCGGTTATTTTGCTAATTTGCATAAAAAAGATGAATTGATTAATTATCCCTATCGAGAGGCAAGAGATAAATATTACAGAAATTATGTTTCATTAATGATTAAAAGACAAGAGTTTGACGATCCGGAAGAAGTTTTTAGAGGAGATGTTTTAACTTCTTTGTGGAAGTGGAAAGACCGTTCGCATGTTATTGTTTATCATGATTGTGGTCTAAATTGTTTAATGCCTTATGAAATAGACATAAATACCGGCCGGACATATGTTGGTGAGCCTTTATCTAAAGAAGAAAAGACAATAGATATTTTAGAAACACCATTAGATAAATTAGTTAAGGGTGAGTATGAGGAAATGTTTTTTATCGTTAACGGCAAAAAACAGAGAGTAGTTTATAAAAACAGAGGAATTGATCATTTGGCGATTTCGCCCACGAAAAAAAAAGTAGGATTTTTTTACGAATCAGGTGATTATTATGAGCCCTGTCATAAAGTAGCATTGACTGTTGTTAATATTCAAGACAAGGAGGCTAAAAAGATTTATGAATCTGATTGCAAAATTTCCAGATGGGAGTGGGTTGGTGATGATCAAGCGGCGGTATATAAAAATTGTGGTACTGAATGTCAGACTCTTCATTTAGTTGATATTGATTCGGAAGAAGAAAATATTTTGCAATATGGAGTTGATTATAATTGGTCTCCGGACAAAAAGTTGGTTTTGGCATATCATTTTTCTTTGCGATATGGTATTACGGTCGGAAATAAAATCGGTGATGAATTATTGACCATAGAAAGAGAATGGTTCCCCGCCGATAATAATAATATGGTTTACGCGACAAAAGCGATTTGGTCGCCCAATTCTACTAAATTGGTAGTGATTTTAAAAAAAGAAAAAGAAGATAAAATGGAGTTGATAGTATATAATGTCAAAGATAATTTTAAAAAAATTTACCAAGCGGATGTGTTTTATAAGGATGAAACAAAAATTTATTGGAGTGATAATAATAGAAATATTGTTTATGGCGATTTGGTTATAAATTTGGACTGAGTTGTGTTTTTTAAAAAATATTAACAATTCTAATCTAATTAATTAATTAAAAATTTATGCAAGAAAAAGAATTAACTAAAATATATATTGTTGCCGGTGTCGTTATAAAACAAGACAATAAATATTTGTTAGTACAAGAAAATAATTTAAACCCTAAAGTTCACGGAACTTGGAATTTTCCAGCTGGTAAAGTTGATAAAGGCGACACAATAGAACAAACAGCAGTCAAAGAAGCAAAAGAAGAATCTGGATTTGATGTTGAGCTAATAAGAAAAATTGATATTTTTCAAGAAAATACTAGCGAACCAGTTCAACATGCTTTTGAGGCAAAAATTATTGGTGGTGAATTAAAATGGCCAAAAGATGAAATTTTGGATGCAAGATGGTTCGGTTATAATGAAATTAAAAAAATGAAAGACAAATTACGAGGCAAATGGATTTTAGAAACCATTAAAATTTTAGAAAATTAATAAATTTATATGGAAAATTTTAAAAAAATAATTTTAAATCCTTGGTTTATTCTTTTTATATCGGGATTATTTTTAAATATTCCATTTTTCTTTC
>JAURWF010000054.1 GCA_030655095.1 bacterium | reverse complement strand
TCAGTGGCAACAGCAAAATATTTAGGAACTTTTGAACCGCTAGCTATTTCCTCTTTTGTAATTCCCTCTGCTCTATTAGCCTCTTGAATAACTTCAAATACTCCCTTGCCAGTAGCACCTGCGGTATCAAATACAATATCAGACCCTTCAGCAAGCAACTCTTTTGTCAAAATTTTTCCTTTTGCAATATCAATAAAACTATTAGCTGTTTTTGAAAAAACTTTAACATCTTTTCCCATATTTTTATTCCATGTTTTAACTCCTACTTCAAATCCTGCAACCCATGTTAAAACAGGAGGAATATCCATTCCTTTTACTATTCCAATTTTTCCTGTTTTAGAAACAGATGCAGAAATTATTCCAGCTAAAAAACCACCTTGCCCAGCATAAAATTTATAAGAAGCTACATTCGGCAAATCTCCGGCATCTTCGTCAATCAATATAAATTTAGTAAAAGGATATAAAGGAGCATTAGCAATTATTGCATCTTTAATCATAAACCCCATACCCACAACTACGTCGGCGTTTTCAGCTGCTTGCGCAACATTTTTTACTAAATCATCCCCTTCTCGTGTTTGAATAACATCTGTTTTTACTCCCAACTCTTTGCTAGCCAACTGCACACCTTTCCATCCAGAATCATTAAAAGCCTGATCTCCAAGCCCTCCAATATCTGTTACCATTATTACTTTATTAATAGCTTTTTTCTCATTACTAATTTCTGGAAAAGCTTGTTTAAAAATCATCCACGATATCGCCAAAATAATTATCACTCCAACTAAAATTCCTGAAAAAATTAATTTTTTTTTATTCATATTTTTAGATTAGCTTTTTAATCTATTAAAAATTTATTTATAATTAATAATTCGTAATTCGTAATTGTTAATTGTTAATTGTTAATTGATTTAAGCCCTGCTATAATATATTTATCAACCCAATCAAAAATTTTATCTTTAAAATTTGCTTTAGCAACGCAACCAGCACAACCGCCAGCTGATGCCAAGACCTTCATGGTCGTCGGCGTTGTCCCACCAGCAATCAATTGTCCACCAGGAATTAATCCAGCTTTAGCAATAGCAATATTAGAAAACACCGCCATATTACCAGTACCACCAGCAGGTAGACCAGAAACCTGAGAATAAAGAGCACAAGTGACAGGAGTGACAGGAATATTAGTTATGGAATCAACAACAAGCAAGCTACACAATGGCAATCCTCCAATACAAGGGAGTGTCGGTACTACAGCAGGAGTTGGAATACACGGAATTATAACAACCTTAGTTAATCCAATTTGAACTGGAAAACCAGCAGATGCTTCAACTGCTTTTTGCCAACGCCATGAACCAATAATATTTGGCAAGAAAAAATTAATAAATCCCAAAACTAACCCAACAATTCCAAAAATTAAAATAAATTTTTTTTTCATAATATTCAAAAATTAAAAATTTTATTTTATTATTTAAAAATTAAAAATTCTATACCTTATTATATCAACTCTATTTAAAATACGCAAAAATTAATTTTAAAATACTTCTATGAAAAAAATATTCATTACAATTTTAATATCTTTTCTCTTTTTTCCAATTATTTCTTTTGCAAAAATAGAAAGTTTAGGACAAAAATTATCTGGGAACATATTGTTGCAAGTAGAATCACATGGTGAAGGTTGGTATGTTAATCCTGCTGATCAAAAAAGATATAGTTTAGGCAGACCAGCTGAGGCTTGGACAATAATGCGAAATTTAAGCTCTGGAATTACTAATGCAAATTTACTCAGAATACCAGTCGGCATAATCAGCTCTAATTCGCCAGACAATGACAAAGATGGTTTGTCTAATAATATAGAATCTGCGCTAGGCACCAATCCCGATGATTCTGATTCTGACAAAGATGGCTACGACGACTTAACTGAATTAAAAAATAATTATGATCCACTCTGTCCTAGCAATATTTCATTGCCAATAGATATTGATTTTACCAAACAACACTTAGGTAAAATATTTTTACAAATAGAAAACAAAGGTGAAGCTTGGTATATTAATCCAAAAGACAAAAAAAGATATTTTCTTGGCAGACCAGATGATGCTTTTGCTGTTATGAAAAAATTAAGTTTAGGAATTACTAATAAAAATTTAAACAAAATACCAACTAAACTAATTGCTGACGTTGAATTAAAAACAAAAACCACAACAACAATTATCCAACAGCCGATAACCCAACCGACTAATGATCCAACTATTATGGAACAAGCTGCGACAGCGATCAGAAACAATGATCAAACAACAGCTAAATCCTTTTTCACTCCTAATATGGAAAAAATTATTGAATATACTTTAAATTATTTTAATCAAGAAAGCAGACTAATGTTGGCTAATATTCTCTCTGGCGCAAATTTAACTGTCTCAACAGATGAGCAAAAAATTTATTCTGCTAAAGTTTATTTTTCTTTAGGCGGATATGAAGTCCCTGTTAAATTTTACGTCCAAAAACAATCTGACGGCAAATGGCTAATAATGAATTTATAATTATCTGAACCACTGAAAGTTTCTGAGGGGCACTGAAAATACTGAGAATTGCAAATACAAATACAAATTACAAGTTAGCTACTATATTTACTAACTTTCCTTTTGCAAAAATTATTTTTGCTACTTTTTTATTTTCAAGCCATCTTTTAATTTTCTCGCTCTCAAGAGCAATTTTTTTTGCCTCTTCCTCGCTAATATCAACAGCTACATTAATAACATCACGCATTTTGCCGTTAATCTGAATTATTAAATTAATAGTCTCGTCTTTAATTAATTCTGAATCATATTTTGGCCAAACTTGTTTAAAAATAGATTCTTTATTTCCTAATTGCAACCATAATTCCTCAACTAAATGCGGGGCAAAAGGAGCGAGTAGTTTAAGTAATAATTCGTAATTCGTAATTGATAATTGATTCTGTTTTTCAATCTCATTAACTAAAACCATTAAAGCTGAAATTGCCGTATTAAACTTTAATGCCTCAATATCTTCACTAACTTTTTTAATAGTTTGATGTAATAATTTTTCTATTTTATCATTCGTAATTAATAATTTGTAATTAATAATTCGTAATTTTAATTTCCACACTTTTTCCAAAAATCTAACAATTCCAATTATCCCTTTAGTATTCCATGGTTTTATATCTTCAAGCGGTCCCATAAACATTTCAAACATTCGCAAGACATCAGCGCCATATTGTTTTACAACATCGTCTGGATTAACCACATTGCCAAAAGATTTTGACATTTTGCGACCATCTTCAGCTAAAATAGTTCCCTGATGTCGAAGTTTTGTAAAAGGCTCGTCAAAATCAATATAACCAAATTTATGCAAAACTTTAGTAAAAAAACGAGCATACAAAAGATGCAAAACAGTGTGTTCCGCTCCACCAACATACAAATCAACTGGCAACCATTTTTTAATCATTTCTTTGCTGGCAAATTCTTCTTTATTTTTAGGATCAACATAACGTAAATAATACCAAGACGAACAAACAAAAGTGTCCATCGTATCAGCTTCTCTTTTCGCAGGCAAACCACATTTTGGACATTTTACATTTTGAAATTTTTTAGATTTTGCCAACGGCGACTCGCCTGTCGGCATAAAATCAACATCAGTCGGTAATTCAACTGGCAAATCTTTTTCTAACACAGGCACTTCACCACATTTTTCGCAATAAATTATCGGGATCGGCGCACCCCAATAACGTTGACGCGACACTAACCAATCACGCAGTTTATAATTTGTTGTTTTTTGCCCGATTTTTTTCTCTTCCAGCCACTGTGTTAATTTTTCTCTAGCTTTAGCTGAAGTTAAGTCATTATACTCATCAGAATTTATCAAAATACCATCATTAATAAACGCTTCTTTTTCAATAAAAGACTTATTGTCAACACTTTTAATTACTTCCCTGATATCCAAATCATATTTTTTCGCAAACTCAAAATCTCTTTCATCATGCGCTGGCACAGCCATAACCGCGCCTGTGCCATAATGACCTAAAACATAATCAGCAACAAAAACTGGAATAATTTCATTGTTAAATGGATTTACCGCTTCCACGCCCTCTAATTTTACTCCTGTTTTTTCTTTACTTTCCATTCTCTGCAAATCTGTTTTCTTTTTTGCCTCTTTAATATAATTATTAACTTCGTCAAAATTTTTAATTTTAAATTTTAAATTTTTAATTAATTCATGCTCAGGTGCTACCACGCAATAAGTGCAACCAAAAATAGTATCCACTCTAGTGGTATATACTTTAATTCGTAATTCGTAATTCGTAATTTTAAATTCAATTTCCGCACCTTCGGAACGCCCAATCCAATTTTTCTGCGCCATTTTAGTTGATTCAGGCCAATCAATTTTATCTAATCCAGAAATTAAACCAGATGTCTGGCCATTATCCTCTATAAAATCAGTGATCTTAAAAAACCATTGTTCCAAATCTTTTTGCTCAACTGGATTTTTACAACGCTCGCAAATTCCACCTTCAGCTTGCTCATTAGCCAATACTGTCTTACAACTTTCGCACCAATTAACTTTACCCTTTTTTTTATAAGCTAACCCATTTTTATAAAGCAATAAAAAAAACCATTGCGTCCATTTATAATAATCAGAATCTGAAGAATTAACTTCTCGCGACCAATCGTAAGAAAAACCCATCATTTTCATCTGCTTTTTAAAATTAACAATGGCTTTTTGCGTTGTAATTGAAGGATGAATTTTAGTTTTAATAGCGTAATTTTCAGCAGGCAAACCAAAAGCATCCCAACCCTGCGGATGCAAAACATTTTTACCATTCAATCGCCAATAACGAGAGATAATATCAGTCGCTGTATAACCCTCAACATGCCCTATGTGTAATCCATTGCCAGAAGGATACGGAAACATATCTAAAATATATTGTTTTTCTAATTCACTTTTATCATCAGCGCAATAAAGTTCAGGATGTTCTTCCCAATATTTTTGCCATTTTTCTTCTATTTTTTGATGATTATATTTTTCCATATTTTTGTCATTGCGGGATTGGCCCGCAATCCGTTCATTAATTTAAAATTTTTCAAAAGAGTATTCAACGACAGACCACATTAATCTCTCAAATATTTTTTGCCCCGTAATTTCTCTGGCAGATATTCTTGCATCTCTTGATAATCAAAATCAGGGCTGTATTTATAATCTTTACCATAATTTAAATCTTTCATCAACTTGGTTGGCGCATTTCTAATATGTAAAGGCACTGGCAAATTACCATATTGTTTAATGTCTTCTTTGGCTTTTCCATAAGCAGTATAAAGTTCATTGGATTATTTGCATTTAGCCAAATAAACGACCGCTTGGGCTAAAATAACATTACATTCAGGCATGCCTATAAAATGGCAAGCATTATAAACAGCCACTGTTTGCTCTAATGCTTTTGAATTTGCCAAACCAACATCCTCGCTAGCAAATCGTACTAATCTGCGTGCAATATACAAAGGATCTTCGCCTGCTTCAAGCATTCTTGCTAACCAATACAAAGAGGCGTTAGCATCAGAACCACGCATTGATTTATGCAAAGCTGAAATAATATTATAATGTTCATCACCATCTTTATCGTAAAGCAAATACGATTTTTGAAATGCTTGTTTGATAATTTCAAAACTAATTTCATTGGATAAATTAGACGAATATTCCAAAACATTTAGAGCAACTCTTGCGTCACCATTTGACATTTGAGCAATTTTTTTTAAAACATCTTCACTAATTTTTAAATTCAAATTGCCTAATCCCCTGTTTTTATCTTTTATTGCTTTATTCAAAATTTCAACAAGATATTCTTCACTTAATTGTTTCAGAACAAAAACTCGACATCTTGAAAGCAATGCCGAGCGAACTTCAAAACTTGGATTTTCAGTTGTCGCGCCAATCAAAGTAATAATTCCTTTTTCAACATAAGGCAAGAGTCCGTCTTGTTGAACTTTGTTCCAACGATGAATCTCGTCAATAAATAAAATTGTTCTTTTGTCCTGTTCTTTATTTTTCTGCGCTTTTTTAATAATTTCTCTTAAATCTTTTACTCCTGATGAAACAGCGCTTATCTGAATAAAATCGGATTTTGTTTGCTTGGCAATAATATTTGCCAAAGTAGTTTTACCACTACCGGGTGGCCCCCAAAAAATCATTGAACATAATTTGTCTTCTTTTATGGCTTGGCTTAACATTTTGTCTGGCCCTAAAATTTCATCCTGCCCCAAAAATTCGCCCAATGTTTCCGGCCTCATTCTATTAGCCAACGGCGATTGATTTTTTTGCATAAATTATTTTTTCCTTAAAAATTCTTCTAATTTCAAAATCTTAGTTCGTTAACTTTTTCCCAATTTATTTCATCTAAAACAGTAATTTTATCATCGCCAATAATATATAAATAATCATTTATAAACAATGCTCTTTTAGCTGAAACTTGACTAATAGCTTTTACTAATTTAAATTTATTATTTTCATAAGAAAAAATATAACCACCTTTATTGCCAGGCAAAAAGAAAATATTATGTTTTTTATCTAATAAAAAAGCGTGATGATTGTCTAAAGCCTCAGACCAATATTCATCTAAAATATATTTATCAATTTCTTTTGGATTTTCTGGGGAAGCAACATCAAAAAGAGAAAGTTTTACTTGTTGACTTTCTTTGCCAATGCCTAAAATTATATCATTAGAAATTGGATGCAAATAAGAAGAATAACCCGGGATTTTTAATTCGCCTTTCATTTCTGGTTTTTTAGGATCAGATAAATCCAAAACATAAAAAGGATCTGTTTGTCTAAAAGTGACTAAATAACCTCTGTCTCCCATAAATCTAGCTGAATAAATTTTTTCTGTTAAACCTAGATTTTTAATTGAACCTTGAATTTTTAAATCCTGATCTAAAACATAAATATCATTGGCAGTTTCTCTGTCGCCTCCAAAAAATCCCATTCCACCTCTTTCGCCAATAGTTGTCGCAATTCTTAAATTATTTTTATATTCATCTAAAGCAAATTGATTTAAAGGATAGCCAGGAACACTGCCTGTGGCTTTTATATCAAATTTTTCCAAATCTATTTTTACTATTCCAGTTTTTTCTAATTCTCTTTGATGATCTTTGTAATATTTTGACATTCTATTTGTCATTTCATTTTCAACTCTTATTCTTTCATCATTATTTAAAGAGCTTTGATATTTTTCAAAAATAGACTGAAATTCCACTAATTTAGCCTGTGAACTAATATCATAATTTTCTAATTTTTCAATTTTTTCATTTATCAAATTTGGAAATACATCTTGATTTTCTTTTATAAATCCAGAAAACATTTTAATCATCCCTTCAGAATAAGAATAAGTTATATAAATTCCATTTTCTGACATATAAACTACCGAGGAATCTGTTGATCCAACAAAAGAAATATTTTTTTCTATTTTTCCTGTGATTGGATCTAAAACCATTGCGACAAAAGTTGTATCAACTGGAACTGGCGAAACTGGATGATAAATATCTATACATTTAATTTCTAAAGGCATTTCATTGGCAGTCAATAATTTCATTTGACAAGGTCGTGATTGATCAATCCAAGTTTTAGTTACTAAATATATTTTATCTTTATAAAGTCGGCTATCAGCAATAGAAACATTATTTTCTAATTTTACATTCCATTTTTCTTTTGGTAATTTTGGATCAGAAACATCATAGCCAAAAATTTCTTGATCAGAAAAAATTATTAAATTATTTTTATCTAAAAGCAAAGTTCCTGTTTTATCAATTCCAGAAATAGAAGCTAAATCAGATGGCGGAAAAGCATTAATTATTTTTGTTTTATTTTCTATTCTTAATGGCCTTTGCTCTTCTTCTGTCCATACTTCGTCTTGCCAATAATTATTTTCTGAAGAAAAGTAAATTTCTTTGCCATTTGTTTTAACAATATCTGGCTCATCAATTCCCAAAACTTGAACATTTGTTTCAGAAACTCTTTCCATTGATTCTGGCGCCATTATTTTTGATTCACTTGCATCTTGTGATGCCATCGGCATTGAAAGCATTTCCGTTGGTTGTATTCCTTTTCTTAAACTTCCAATTCCACCATAATAATTTCCAGTTTCATTTGTTGAAGCTTGCAAATAATCTTTAAATTCTTCCTCTGAAACAAATTTTTTAATTTTTTCTGTTTCAAAAATAACCCCACTAACAGGAGATTTATAGTCTTTATTTTTAAAATTTTTATTGCCTAGAACAACAAAAAAAACAGAAATCAGAAAAGCAATAATTAAAAAAATCATTAAAACAACAATTGCCCCAATTTTTTTGTCAATTTGTTTGTTTAAAATTTGCATAAATTTTTTATTTTAAAAACTACTCCGTGCTAGGACACGGAAAATGAATACGCCATGAATGGTGCTTTTAAAATACCTTGTTACTTAAAAATTATCATCCTCATTTATTATCCAGCAAAAATGGTATTTACAATCAAAAATTGTATGAACTAATTTTCTTTCGTATTTTATATTGCTTAACTCATCTTACAACAGAATTGTTTACTTGGAAAGCACCAGCTAAGATGGGACCGTTTATAAAAGAGCGGAGACCCTACACAAAAGTGTGTCTAATTCTAGTATATTTTGATTAAAGTTTTGCTGGATTAAGACGATCTGCATTATGGCTCCACGCAAAGTATGGAGCCGACAAGGCAAAAATAAAATAGTAGACAGTTTACATGCGCAATTCTTTTCAAAAAAATCAGAATTTGCTATAATTACTCAATAATAATTATTTAACTTCTAATGAAGTGTTTTTTTACCAAAAAAATAATTAAATTTTGAGATAGAATTCAAACACAAACTTCATCCAAAAAAATACCGCCAAGTTATACTTTTTATCTCTCTTTAAAATATTCGTACACTCCTTAAGTATAAAAAATTTTATGAAAATTTTAATGTTAACTATTTTTTTAATAGTAATTATAATTATTTGCGGTGATTTTATTTATTCAAGAATTGTAAAATATCGGTTGAAAAAATGGGAAAAAAATATCAAGCGAGATTCTGATGATATTCGTGAAGGATGCAAAGAATTTAGCGTAGGAAATGGAGATATTGGATTATTATTAATTCATGGGTTTGGTGATTCACCAGCTGTTTATCGTAATTTTGCTTTAGCTTTATCAGAAACAAACTTTACTTGCAAAATAATGCGTTTGCCAGGATTTGCTCTACCAATGACAGCATATTCCAAAACAAATTCAAAACAATGGGTTGAAAAATTAGAACAAGAAATTTATCAGCTTAAACAAAAACATAAATGCGTTTGGATTATTGCTCATTCCTTGGGAGGAGCAACCACAATTAAATATTTATTAAATAATTCACAAAAAGTGGATGGCGTAATTCTGATTGCTCCATTGCTTAAAGTTTCTAGTCGTCAAAGTTTTTTTATTCCTGCTCGAATATTGTATCAAATTGCAAATTATTGTTTATTTTTTACTAAAATATTTGAAAATTATCTTCCATTAGATCTTTATGATCCTACAATAAAGCATCAATTTGATCGATTTATACCTAAAATAATATATAAAGAACTGTTTAATCTTTTAGATAACGTTAAAGGAAAAGCTAAAAAAATTAATATTCCATTTTTAATGATTTTATCAAAAAATGATCTTATTGTTGATGGCAAAGAAGCAGAACATTTTTATAATCAAGTCTCGTCGCCATATAAAAATATTTTAATTCTTAAAAATTCAGGTCATATGATTCCTCTCGATTATGAATGGAAAAATGTTGTTTCTACAATTTCAACATTTATTCTTAATAAACCATAATCTAATAATCCTTCAAAACTTCCAAGCGATTATTTAAAAAATATTTTTGATAATTTTGATAAAAATGCTACAATAAAAAAGCTTTGATAAAAGTTGATTTATTTTTAAAAAAATAAAAATCAATACTAATAGATAACTCAAATAGTTCTTATGAATTACGATATTGAGGCCAATTTAATATCTTGGGAATTAGCCAAAGACCCGATTGACCACGCTATTGAGCTTGGTAATTTTATTATTCATTTATCAAAAACAAAAAAGCCTGTTTTAATAGAAATACTGAATGCATCTAAATTTGTAGGACAATTTGATAAAATTAAAAAATTAAAATTATCTGAACCATTGAAAGTTTCTGAAGGGCTCTCTGAACCACTGACAGTTTCTGAGGGGCACTGAAAATACTGAAAATTGCAAATACAATTTCAAAATTAATAACACAAAAATTAAATGAATAACACAAAAATTAATAACACAAAAACTTCTGCTGTTAGTAATTCACTTCTTTCTCCTGGGCATCGGGCATGCGCTGGTTGCGGACAAATTATTGCTGCTAGAATAGTCGCTGATACACTTGGTCCACAAACAATAATCGCTAACGCCACTGGTTGTCTAGAAGTAACAACGACTCCATATCCTGAAAGTTCATGGGGCATGCCATGGATTCATTCTTTGTTTGAAAACGCGCCGGCTGTCGCGTCTGGAATTCATGCAGCATTAAATTACAAGTCAAAAGTTGAAAGTCAAAAGTCGAAAGTCAAAGTAATAGCTCAGGGTGGAGATGGCTCAACTTTTGATATCGGAATTGGCTTATTAAGTGGAATGTGGGAACGAAACGAAAATATTCTTTATATTTGTTATGACAATGAAGGTTATATGAATACCGGCGCGCAAGCCAGTTCTGCTACACAATGGGCAACTAACACAACGACAACTCCTGCAGGAATTGGAACAGAAATTGACGCCATTGGTTCGCATTTATTTAAAAAAGATATGATTGCGATAGCGCTAGCTCATAATCTAAAATATGTTGCGCAAACTACAATAGGTTATCCATTAGATATTATTGCCAAAATAAAAAAGGCCAAAGAAATTAATGGCCCAAGCTATATACAAATATTAGTACCCTGCATCCCTGGTTGGAAAATTGAATCCAACCAAACAATAAAACTAGCTAAATTAGCAACCCAAACAGGTCTTTATCCAATAATTGAATATACTGACGGAGTATTAACTAGCTCACAAAAAATTAATCAACCTCAAACACCAGTTGAAGCATATTTAAAACAACAAGGCAGATTTAATCATCTTTTTAAAAACGAGACTGGCAGAAAACAAATAAAATTTATCCAACAAATAGCTAATAAAAATATTAGAAAATATAATCTTTAAAAAAGAACGAGCACCTAAAAAAATTAGATGCTCTCTTCTCTTACTTATCTTAACTTTTTTAGCCTATTTCGTTCCGCCGTAGACAGAATAAAATCAACAAATTTTGAGAGTCTTTTTTCGCACTCTTTTTTTTCTTTTACTTTCGTCATTTCTTCAATCGACAAGCGAAAGAGATTCGCAATAGAAGTCCCGAACTTTTCTTCTACCGCTTCTTTTATTTCTTCTTTTATCTTTTTTATTTCTTCTTTAGTCTTTTCCACTTTTTTTCACCTCCTTTTTTTTATTCCTCTTTTGGCACAAACCCAGTTCCTGCAGGGATTATCCTGCCTATAATGACATTTTCTTTCAGGCTCTCCAGCCTGTCTATTTTTCCTGTTACAGCTGCTTCAATTAAAACTCTTGCTGTTTCTTGAAAAGAGACTGCTGATAAGAAACTATTTGTTGTTAAAGACGATTTAGTAATACCTAATAAAAGTTGCTCTCCTTGAGCTTCTTTTTTATTTTGTTTTTTTATTTCACTATTTGTTTTATCAAAAATCGCTTTTTCAACCACTTCTCCTGACAATAGCTCAGTATCACCAGCATCTTGAACGTAGATTCTAGAAAACATTTGATTAGCAATTATTTCTATATGCTTATCATTTAATGGCTGTCCCTGAGAAGAATAAACAGATTGAATCTCTTTTATAATATATTTTTGGGTATCCAATTTACCACGCAATTTAAATAATTGTTGTAAATCAAAACTACCTTCAGTAAGCTGATCTCCAGGATTAACCATATCGCCATCCTTAACCCAAATACCAAAACCCTTTGGCACGACAAATTCTTTAAACTTTTCAGTAGCTACTGTAATTTTAATTAATTTAGCTTCTACCTCAACAACGCCAGCTCTTTTAGCTTTAACAATCTTTTTGCCAATAGAAAATAAATCAGCATTTTTTGCTACTTTCTGACCATCTTTAACAAAAAATTTAACATCTTTTTTCTTATGTTTAGAAAGACTTTGATCTTCTAGCGCGATTTCTTTAATAGCATCAGTAAAGAAATATTTATCAGACTCTGTTCCATCAAAATAAATTTTTAAGATTTTTGACTGCGGATTAGAAACAATTGTTTCTCCTAAATCACTGACAATTGTTTTTTGAGCTGTCTCAATTTTTACCCTACCAGCCACATCAGCAATAAAAGCTTTTCTTTTAGGAGTTCTTACTTCAAAAATTTCTTCCACTCTTGGTAAACCCTGCGTAATATCTGAACCTGCCACACCACCAGTATGAAAAGTTCTCATAGTTAACTGGGTACCTGGCTCACCAATTGATTGGGCAGCAATAACACCTACTGCCGTACCAATTTTAACTGGTTTATTATAAGCCAAGTCATAACCATAACATTTAGAACAAACTCCTTTGTTAACTTTACAACTAAGAATTGATCTAACTGTTGCTTCTTTAATATCTTCTTCTCCAATTTTATTAATAATTTCTTCTGTGATTAATTCCCCTGCCTTAACTAAAACTTTGCCTTTACTGTTTATTAAATCTTTAACTAAATAACGTCCTGAGATTCTTCTAATAACGCTTTCGCTCATTTCTTCGCTCTCATTTTTAGTAATTAACAAACCTTTTTTGTCGCCACAATCATCTTTAACTACAATCATTTCTTGAGCAACATCAACTAAACGACGAGTCAAATAACCAGCATTAGCAGTACGAAGCGCTGTATCGGACAAACCCTTACGAACACCATGAGTAGCAATAAAATATTCCAAAACACTAAAACCTTTTTTAAAATTACCTTTAACAGGCAACTCCATAATTTCACCGCTAGGAGAAGTAACCAAGCCTTTCATGCCTATGATCTGAGTTAACTGAGCCCAACTACCTCGAGCTCCAGACTCAATCATTGAATAAAGCGGACCATCCTCTGGTAATCCTTTACTACAAACTTTTGTTACCCGCTCTTTAACGCCAGTCCATAACTCAATAATTTTGCTATAACGTTCACTATCAGTTAATAAACCATCATTATATTGCTCCTGCACCTCTTCTGCTTGTTTAGATGCTTCATTAATAAAACGTTCTTCAATCTTTAAGTCTGGTAAATCTTCAAGACCCCAAGACAAACCACTTTTAGTAATATATTCAAAACTTATATTTTTTAACTGATCTAATAAATCAACTGTTCGTTCTTCTCCATAAAAAAGCAAACAATTTTTAATAATACTTTTTATTTTGCCTTTGCCAACAACCTCATTAACATACTGAAGTTTGCTAGGCAAAATTTCATTAAAAATAATTTTACCTACAGTTGTTCTAATAAGCCCTTGCCCATTTATTTTAACTTTTATTGATTGTTGTAATTTAATTTTGTTTAATGAATAAGCTAGTTTTGCCTCCACAGGAGAGTAAAAACATTTTATAGTTTTTTCATCAATTTGTTGATCAATATGCTCAGTCGTCATATAAAACGCACCCCAAATAATGTCTTGATTAGGCGTTACAACTGGATCTCCTGTTGCTGGCTTTAATAAATTATGAGACGCCAACATAATATCACGCGCTTCATTAACAGCTTCTTTAGTTAAAGGAACATGGACAGCCATTTGATCACCATCAAAATCAGCATTAAAAGCAGTACAAACCAAAGGATGAATTTGAATAGCCAACCCTTCAATTAAAATTGGTCTAAAAGCCTGGATTCCCAAACGATGCAAAGTTGGAGCACGATTTAACAATACATAAGCTTTTTTAATAATTTCTTCTAAAATATCCCAAACTTCGTCATGTCCTGCTTCAATAAATCTAGAAGCGCTACGAACATTATGAACAATTTCTTTTTTAATTAATTTACTAATAATAAACGGCTTAAATAACTCTATTGCCATACGTTTAGGCAAACCACATTGATCTAATTTCAAATTAGGATTAACAACAATAACACTTCTACCTGAATAATCTGTTCTTTTTCCTAATAAATTTTGACGAAAACGACCTTGTTTGCCTTTTAAGGAATCTGCCAATGATTTAAGCATTCTTTTCTGACCAGTAGAAGCAACAACAGTTTTACCATGTCTAATAGAATTATCAATTAAAGCATCGACGGCTTCTTGCAACATTCTTTTTTCATTACGACAAATAACTTCTGGCGCATGAAGATCTATAAGTTGTCGTAAACGATTATTACGATTAATAATACGTCTATACAAATCATTCAAATCGGAAGTAGCAAAACGCCCACCATCAAGTGGCACCATTGGTCTTAAATCAGGAGGAATTACAGGAACTACTGTCAAAACCATCCATTCGGGACGAATATTATTAACATTTAAACTTTTTAAAAGCTTTAAACGTTTGACTAATCTTTCTTTTTTAGAATCTATTGCATCTATTAATTCTTTTTCTAATTCAACAATTGTCTTGGCTAAATCAATTCCAGCCAATAACTTTCTAATCGCTTCCGCACCAATACTAGCTGAAAAAATATGACCATACTTTAAACTAAGATTTTGATAAACGCTTTCAGTAATAATTGTTAAAGGAGTCAACTCTTTTAACTCACTTTGCGCTTGATTAAAAGCAAGCTCAAGTTCATTAAGTTTACTATTTTTAACTTCTTCTGATGCGTCTATCTCTTTCTTAATTATTTCAACTATTTCAACTTCATTCTTGTCTTGATTTAATAACTTGCCTTTTTTATTTTTTATTTCTGATATTTGTCTTATTGAATCATTTTCAATATTTTTTTTCTTATTTTTATATTCCTGTTTAATTTGTTCAATAGTTGCCTGTCGTAATTCCTCATTAACTTCAGTAACAATAAAATTAGCAAAATAAATAACTTTTTCCATTGCTTGCATAGGCAAATCTAAAATTAAACCAATTTTAGAAGAAGTTCCGCGTAAAAACCAAATATGTGACACAGGCACTTCCAATTTAATATGCCCCATTCTTTCTCGTCTGACTAGGCTTCGTGTCACTTCTACTCCGCATTTATCACAAATTATACCTTTGTAGCGAATCTTTTTATACTTTCCGCAATAACATTCCCAATCTTTTGATGGACCAAAAATACGTTCGCAAAACAAGCCATCTTTCTCAGGCTTCTGAGTGCGATAATTAATTGTTTCTGGTTTAGTTACTTCTCCATGAGAACAAGCTAAAATACTTTCTGGAGAAGCTAACTTTAATTTAATGGCATCAAAATCAGTTGTTTCTATTGGATTAAGCATAAATATTAATTAAAATTTTTTAGTTTTTTGGTCTATTGGGTCTGTCGCTGAATACTCTTTCGAGTATAAAATTCCAAATTTTTAGGAAATTTTTTTAAAAAGTTTTGAGGGAATATGGTTATATTAGCGAAAAAGTTTTTAAGAAAATTTACAAAAATTTGAAATTTTATACCGAATATGGTATTCGGCGACAGACCCTAAAATACTCTTTTTAATATTCTCCTTGTCGTTCCAATTCAATAACATTATTATCTTTTAATAGCTCTACATCAAGACATAAACCTCTAAGCTCTCTAACTAAAACATTAAAAGATTCTGGTATATTAAGTTTTTTAATTGGTTCTCCTTTAATAATCGCTTCATACGCTTTACTTCGTCCTGGAACATCATCTGATTTAATAGTTAATATTTCCTGTAAAGTATAAGCCGCCCCATACGCCTCTAATGCCCAAACTTCCATTTCACCAAAACGTTGACCACCATATTGAGCTTTACCTCCTAATGGTTGCTGAGTAATTAACGAATATGGACCAATCGATCTTTGATGAATTTTATCCTCAACCATATGATTGAGTTTTAAAATATATTTATAACCAACAACTATTTTATTATCAAAAGGCTCTCCTGTACGACCATCATGCAAAACTAATTTACCATCAGCAGGCATACCTGATTTAACTAATTCTTCCTGAATTTTATCTTTAGAAATACCTTCTAAAACAGGGACTGCTACACGATAATTCAATCTCTTGGCAGCCATGCCTAAATGAGTCTCCAAAAGTTGCCCCAAATTCATTCTAGAAACAACACCCAAAGGAGATAAAATAATTTCAACTCGTGTTCCATCTGCCAAATAAGGCATATCTTCAGCAGGCACAATTTTAGAAATAACACCTTTATTACCGTGTCTGCCAGCCATTTTATCGCCAATTTGAATTTTTCTTAAATTAGCTACTGTTACTTGAACTGATTGAATAACGCCAGCCGAAAGTTTATCACCTTTCTCTCGAGAAAAAATTTTAATATCAACAACTTTACCATGCTCACCATGTTCCAAATAAAGAGATGAATCTCTAACATCTTTAGCTTTTTCACCAAAAATCGCCCTTAATAACTTCTCTTCAGCTGATAATTCTGTTTCTCCTTTAGGAGTAATTTTACCAACCAAAATATCTCCGCTAGAAACTTCTGCACCAATCCTAACTACGCCGTATTCATCCAAATCTTTTAACTTTTCCTCGCTAATATTCGGAATATCACTAGTCATTAATTCAGGTCCTAATTTAGTATCACGAACGCTAATAGTATAATTTTCAATATGAATAGATGAAAAAACATCTTTTCTAAGTAAATCTTCTGAAATAATAATCGCATCTTCATAATTAAATCCACGCCAAGTCATAAAAGCAACTAAAATATTTCTACCTAATGCCAATTCTCCATTATCAACTGCTGAACTATCAGTTAATACATCTCCTTTTTTAATTTTATCTCCTTTACTTACTATTGGACGTTGATTAACACAAGTAGAAGCATTTGAACGTGAAAATTTGTTTAATTTATAACTTTTTATTTTACCTTCGTTATCTTTTACTTCAATAGCAGTGCCATCAACTTTAGAAATTTCTCCATCTGTTTCAGCAATAATTACATAACCAGAGTCCCTCGCAGCCTCAACTTCAATACCAGTTCCAACTATTGGTGCCTCGGCGCTAATCAAAGGAACTGCCTGACGTTGCATATTAGTACCCATTAATGCTCTAATACCATCATCATGTTCTAAAAAAGGGATTAAAGAAGTTGCCACAGAAATAATTTGATTAGCGGCTAAAGCCATAAAATCAATATTTTCCACAACTTCAATTGTTGGCCTATTATATTTTCTTGATTCAGCTTTATCAACTAAAAAATATCCTTGACTATCAATTGCCGTTGTAGCAACAGTAGTAATATATTTTTCTTCAGTAAAAGCATCTAAATAAACTATTTCATCAGTTACTATCGGTTTAATTGCTATTGTGATAGGTCCTAATTTTTTTTCAAGTTCTTGCGCTATTTTTTTATTAATAACTTCGCCAGCCTTAATAATTAGCACTCCTTGTTTATCACCTTTCATCTCATAAATATCATTTCTAGTAATTTTATTTTCAGTTATTTCTGCTTTATTTTCAATGTCATGCAAAACACGGCGATAAGGTGATTCAATAAAACCATAATTATTTAATCTTGCATAACTAGCTAAGTGACCAACTAAACCAATATTTGGGCCTTCAGGAGTTGCGATTGGACAAATACGTCCATAATGAGTAGCATGCACATCACGAACTTCAAATCCAGCTCTCTCTCTAGTTAAACCACCAGGACCCATAGCAGACAGCCTTCTTTTATGCTCTAATTCTGCTAAAGGATTTGTCTGATCCATAAACTGAGACAACTGAGAAGACATAAAAAATTCTTTGACTACACCAATAACTGGACGAGCATTAATCAATTTATTTGGTGTCAAATTATCTATATCCATAATGCTCATTCTGTCTCTAACAATTCTTTCCATACGAGATAAACCAACTCTAAATTTATTCTGGATTAATTCACCAATTGCTCTAATACGACGATTGCCTAAATGATCAATATCATCTTCCTGCTCTTGAGTAATATTTAATCTAATTACTTCAGTAATAATCGCAATCAAATCTTCACGTCGCAAAACTCTATTCTCCTTAGTGTCAGGAATATCAAAACCAAATCGTTTATTTATTTTATAACGACCAACTCGATCAAAGTCATAACGATCAAATCTAAAAAACATTGAATGAATAAATTGACGAGCATTATCAGTTGTAGCTAAATCTCCTGGTCTAATTCTCTTATAGACCTCTTTTAATCCCTCTGCTTCATCTTTTGCAGAATCCTTTGCTATTGTAGCTTCAATATAATCACCTATAGATTCCGTTCCTATTCCTTTACTACTATTAAATAAGCTTTTAATTTCTTCATCGCTAGAATAACCAAAAGCGCGCAACAAAGAAGTAATAGCTACTTTACGTTTACGATCAATTCTTACCCAAATAACATTATTAGCATCAGTTTCAATTTCTAACCAAGCACCACGATTAGGAATAACTTTAGCGCCATAATATTTTTTACCTTTAATAAACTCTGAGGAAAAAATCACACCTGCGCTTCTAATTAACTGAGAAACAACTACACGTTCAATGCCATTAATAATAAAAGTCCCGTTTTTAGTCATCAAAGGAAAATCTCCTAAAAATACTTCTTGAGTAACAGCTTGCTCTGTTTTTTTATTAACTAATCTAACCTGAGCTCTTAAAGAAGCTTCATAAGTAATATTCTTCGCGCGACTAACAACTTCATCAAATTTAGCTTCATCCAAATAATAATTATCTAGATAAAGCTCTAAATTACGACCAATAAAATCAGTTATAGGAAAGACCTCTTCAAATAAATCGGTGAGTCCTTCTTTTAAAAACCACTTATAAGAATCTTTTTGAATTTCAATTAAATCTGGCAAAGGAAAAGTTTTTTCAATATTAGCAAATTTAATACGTTTCTCAGCTTTTATTTTATTAGGCATAAAAATAAAGATATTAAAGATATAAAAACAAAAAAATTCTCAATTCCAATCTAAAATTGAGTTATTAAACGAAACTATATTAAATTAATGAGACAATATTCCACTTGTTTAAATTTAAAAATGAGTTGCAACAATTATCTTTTAACAATTTAAATAAAAATATTAGACTTGTTGCTTAATAAGCTTTGTGACGAAATTTACAAATTTTAGGAAAATTTTTTTAAAAATTTTTGAGAAAATATGGTTATATTAGCGAAAAAATTTTTGGAAAAATTTACCAAAATTTGAAAATTGCAGTAGAAGCTTATTAAGCAACAGGTCTATTCATTAAAAACAAAAAAACGGCTTAATAATTGCTTCTATTTTAAATGCAACAATATGTTCCGTTTCTTCAAACTTAACTATCCAATATTATTAACTAACTTTACCCTTTAAAAATCTTATTCAATCCTAGCAACTATCTTTTACTTTGTCAAGAAGTAATTTAAATCAAAAAAATATATTTTTTTCTATTTTATTCTTTCTAATTTTAGCAAAAAATTAATAACTAACTATTGACTATTTATTTTTCCAAAAAGATTATCCACAGGACAGGGTAATCTAAAAAATAAATTAAATGCCCAATTCTTCTCTGACAACTTTTCTATCATCCCACGGAATTTTGACTCCATTGGCTAAACACATTGCTTGCTCATTGCCTTTGCCTGTGATTAAAACCAAATCACCCTCTTCTGCTAAAGATAATGCTTTTTTTATAGCCTCTCGTCTATCTAAAATTTTAAATAAATTTTTATCTACAATTTTACCAACATTTTTAGCACTTACAGCTACTTGATCAATAATAATTTGCGGATCTTCGTCGTAAGGATCTTCATTTGTGATAATAACTATATCTGCTTTGGCTCCGGCAATTTTACCCAACTCGCTCCTGCGCGTCTTGTCTCTCCCGCCACCACACGAACCCAAAAGGTGAATAATTTTTTTATGTGGAAAAGCTTTAACTGTTTCATAAAGTTTAGTTATTGCTCCTGGCTCAAAAGCATAATCAACTATAACAGTAAAAGATTGTCCTTCTTTAATTAATTCCAGTCTACCAGGTATTTGCTCAACTTTACCTAAACCATTAGCAATTTTAGCTAAACTAATACCCTGAGACAAACCAAGACAAACTGCGTTCATAGCATTAGTAGCATTAAATTCGCCTAACAATTTTAAATTTATTTCTGTCTTATTATCAACAATAAAGCTAACTCCTTTATTATCTGCTTTAATATTATTATATTCACTAATTTTTATTTTTTGATTAGCTAAATTTATCTTTTCATTTTTAGATGCAACTTTATCCTGTTTTATAAGCTCTCCGTTAGATAACAAATATTTAACTGGATTTATTTTATTAGTATAGCCAAACTTCTCTTCAGCCCAAAAATCAAAAAAATAATTAGCATTTTCATCATCAGCATTAATAATAATAGTTTTTTTAATTCTATTTAAACCAATTTTTTTTATTCCGCTATCTGGCTGTTTTATTATTTTTTGCTCATCAACATATTTTGTGCGACACTTTTTAAGATGCGCGAATAACTTACCTTTGGCTGCGCGATAATTTTCAAAACTACCATGAGCCTCTATATGTTCTGGATAAAGACATGTAAAAATTAAAATATCATAATTAATAAAACGATGACGAAATTGTTCAATACCCTCGGATGTTGTTTCAATAATAGCATAATGACATTTATTTTTTACCATCTGGCTTAACATTTTTTGAGAAAAAAAACGACCAGGCATAGTCATTTTTTTATCATTTAATAATTCTGTCTGACCATCGCTAAACATTGCGGTAGAAATATATCCAACTTTATATCCAGCATTAATTAACATTTTTGCCATTAAATAAACACTGGTTGTTTTACCAGTCGTTCCTGTAATGCCGATGACAATCAACTTCTCAGATGGAAAATGATACCAAACAGCCGCCATTATGCTAAATAAAAAATGATAAGCAGGTTGTAATTTCTTAAACAACTTTTTAGGAATATATTTTTTTATAATATGTAAAATTTTGTCCATAGTTTTTTCCCTTTGTCATTCCCGCAGAGCAGGCTGTCTAAAAAGCCCTTTAACAATTTAATAAATCAGACAAATTAAGGCTATTTTGCCCTTAGACCATTGCTGGTAGCCTCATTAAAGCAGCTAATTGTAATTTTTTTATATCT
>JAURWF010000050.1 GCA_030655095.1 bacterium | reverse complement strand
AATATCTGGTTCAAGAATTTTTCATTAATAGTATTAATAAGGAGTAAAAAAATTCTTTCAACCCATATTTTTGCCTCTTTTTCTTTTATAAAATATAATAAGGTAGTGAGACAAAAACTTCAGTTATTCTTAGACGTTAGCTGAAATATTCCTTTTCTTTTTTTGGGCTATCGCCCAATTGTTTTAAAAAATTTTAAAATTTCTTTTTCATTAATTAAAGAGGGGTATAAGGTGTTTTCTCCGCTACGCTACGAAAACGATTTATTATTTTATTTAAAAAAGGTACAATTAATATAAATTAAACATAATATTTATATGACAACCAAACAACCAAAAGAAGGATATATCATTGATTTTATATCGGGGCAAGAAATAAAAGCTACGCCTGAAGAGGTTGAAGCAACACAAATATTTTCAAAGCGTCTTATAGAAGAATATGAATATTCAAAAGAACAAATTCAAACAAGACCTCAGCACTTTGTCAGAAGAACGCCTTCTGATGAAGCCAAAAAAGAATGGCCTGTTGATATTTCAATATTCAAGGGAAAGAGTAGGGCGGAAAGTGATTTAATGGGTATTATTGAGTGTAAGAAAAAAACCCGAAAAGATGGGCTGGAACAACTGAAACTATATATGGATATGTGTAGCAGTATCCAATGGGGCGTTTGGTTCAATGGAGAAGAACAAATAAACCTACAAAAAATAAAAAAAGATGGGGATATTTTATACTTTGAAATTCCCAATATTCCCAAAAATGGGCAAAGAATTGAAGACATTGGAAAATATAAAAGATGTGATCTAAAACCCGCAAAAGATTTAAAAAGCCATTTTAAAGTAATCAACAATTACTTATATGGCAATATGAAAAAAGACGATACATCTACAAGAAACAGGGCAAAACAAATTATTAATTTATTATTCTGCAAAATTTACGATGAGCAATATACTGGAAAAAATGAAGAGGTTACTTTTAGAGCTGGTGTGTATGAAAATAAAGAACTGGTCGCAAAAAGAATAAAGGAACTGTTTATTCAAGTAAAAAATAGATTCAATGATGTTTTTGAAGATGAGGATATAATTACTTTAGACCCAGATTCGATTGTATTTGCCGTTGGTCAAATACAAGAATTTTGTATTACAGAATCAGAAAGAGATGTGATTGGTGATGCTTTTGAAGTTTTTGTATCAAAAGCATTGAAAGATGAGGATGGTCAATTTTTCACGCCAAGAAATGTAATAAAAATGATTGTTGATATTATAAATCCCGATGAAAAAACCATGATAATTGATCCAGCCTGTGGAACCGGCGGCTTTTTGATTGAATCTCTACGACACGTTTGGAGTAAAGTTGAAGAAAATGCAAAAAAATTAGGATGGTCAGACAAAAGAGTTGAGGAAGAAAAACAATATGTCGCAACAACATTTTTTAGAGGTATTGATAAAGATTCGTTTGTAGCAAAAGTTACCAAGGCTTATATGGCAGTTGTCGGCGATGGCAGGGGTGGTGTTTTTTGTGAAAATAGCTTAGAAGATGTTAAAGAATGGAGCAATAAATGCCAAGATAAAATCGATTTAGGAAAATTTGATATTGTTTTAACAAATCCGCCATTTGGTTCAAAAATTCCAATTCGAGACGAAAAGATATTAAAACAATTTTGTTTTGGTCATAAATGGAAATTTGATAAAAAAAGCAAGCAATGGGAGCAACAAAGCGAATTAAATAACAAAGGGAAAAAAGGAGGTGTTGAGCCCCAAATATTATTTATTGAAAGGTGCTTACAATTGCTAAAAGTTGGAGGAAAAATGGGTATAGTTTTGCCAGACGGAATTTATGGTAATGATAAGCTAGGATATATTCGTGAATATTTGAAAAAGCATTCTAAAATTTTGGCCATTATTGACGTCCCGTCCGAAACATTCCAGCCAAACACATCAACAAAAACGACAACTCTTGTTGCTGAAAAAATTAAGGAAGGTGAAAAAATAGATGACCATTATATTTTTATGGCTATTTGCGAAACTTGCGGACATGACAGAAGGGGTAATTCTATGCTCGATGACGATGTTTCATTAGTGAGTGAAAAATATTTTGAATTTATAAAAACTCCTAAAAAGTTTGTTTTATGATAAAAACATTTAGTGTGCAAAATCAAGATTTAGAAACTAACTTGTTTCCAAGTTTTTATTTATTTAAGCAAAAAATTAAAAAACATTCTAAAAGAAAGGATATTCTTTCTTTTAGTCTGGGCGATATAAATGTTTTAGATGTATTAACGGACGGAGAACACGCTGGTCAGAAATTTGTTGAAAGCGGTGCTTTATTTATAAAAAACTCCTCCGTAAAAAGATATAGCATAAATGAATTCGATGGTTTTTTTATAACTCATGAAAAAAATAATTCACTTATAAGGTCGAAACTTAAAGAAAATGATGTTTTATTTACAACAATTGGTAACATTGGTATCTCGGCAATAGTAAACAAGAATGTTGAAAACGGCAATATCAATCAAAATGTTGTTAGAATTAGAGTCAATGAAAATTTTACAACACCCCAATATTTATCTTGTTTTTTAAATTCAAGAATTGCAAAATTTCAAATTGATAATCTTTTCACAGGTAATATTTATCCAATACTTACCTATCCCAAAATAAAATCATTAAAAATATTTGTAAATGACAAAAAAACTGAGAAAAAAATAACAGATAATTTAATAAAGGCAAACGAATTCCAGATTGAATCATTAAAACTAATTAAAGAAGCACAACAAATATTTCTAAAATCATTAAAAATAAATTTCAACAACATAAAAAATAGCAAATTTTACGCAGTGCCTAGCAAACAGTTAAATGGTGACGATATGATGACACCTGCATTTTATTACCCTCTTTATACGCAGACAATTAAAGAAATTGAAAAACAAAATGAATGCAAACTACTTGGAAGTTTGGCGGATTTTAAAAATGGTGACGAAGTCGGTTCAGCTAACTACAAGGGTTATTTAGAAAGAAAAGAAACCGACGTACCTTTTATTAGAACTTCTGATTTAATTAATTATGATTTTGATTCATATCCCGACTATTTTATAGAAAAATCAATTCATTCTGAAATTGGACAAGGAATAAATGAAAATGAAATACTATTTACTAAGGATGGAAAAGTTGGCATATATGCAATGACAACAATGTTTGACAAATGTATTTTGGGAAGTGGAATTTTAAGAATAATTCCAAAAAAAGACAAGATAAACCCTCATTATTTATTTATTGCATTATCCACAAAGGAAGTTGGATTATATCAAGCAATTCAAAGAACAGTTGTTGCCTCAACCATCCCACACCTTAGGGAGGACAGAATTGGAGATTTTAAAATACCCATTATAAATAAACAAAAAGAAATTATTGAATTAACCAAAAAATCTTTCGACTTAAAAAATCAAAGGAAAGTATTAATAGACGACTCAAGGATATTACTTGAAAAAAGTTTAGAATTTTAGTCATCACACAAAATAATAAGAAGTTTTCTCCGCTCCGTTACGAAAACGATTTATTTATAAGGGAAAAGCTTTATATACTGATTACAATATTTAATTCATAATAAGGAAAACTATGAGTAAACAGCCAAAACCAGATTCAAAGAAATATACAGACTTAATTTCTGAAATTCAAAAAGGGCAAATCAAGGTCCCTAAATTTCAAAGAAATTTTGTTTGGAGTTTAGATCAAACAGCAAAATTATTAGATAGTATTTTAAAAGGCTATCCCATTGGAACATTTATTTTATGGGAAACAACTGAAAGGCTGAATGATATAAAAAATATTGGAAACCTTGAACTTCCACCCGTTCCCGATGATATTAAAGTGCAATATGTTTTAGACGGACAGCAGAGGATTACTTCTCTTTACGCCGCTTTTTTAGGTGCAAAAATTCAAAAAGAAGGCGAAAGGAAAATCACAGACTATTCAAATATTTATGTGGATTTAGATGGTGACGTGGAAAATAATGATGAACAAATTGTTATTTCAGAAGAGCCAGAAGAAGGGACATTTATTACCCTTCACGAAATTTTGAATTTTAATAAGAATTTTATTGATATTAAAAATAAATATTCTGACGAACATCTTATAAAGATTCAACAATACTCCCAATCATTCTCGACATATGATTTTTCAACCATAGTTCTTCGTAAGGACGATATTGATTCTGCTATTGAAGTTTTTACTAGAATAAATACTGGCGGACAAACCTTGACACTTTTTGAAATAATGTCCGCAAAAACTTATGATGAAGAACAAAATTTTGATATGGAGGAAAAATTTCAGAGACTATTAGAGGAATTAACAGAAAGTAAATACAACACTATTTCAAGTTCAGTAATTCTTAGTGTTTTATCTTTAATTTTAAGTAAAAACAAAGAGTGCAAAAGAAAAGTAATTTTACAATTAGATAAGCAAAAAATAATCGACATTTGGGATGATGTAATTTCTGCTCTTAAAGAGAGTATCGATTATTTTCGTTCAGTTTATCGTATTCCAGTTTCTGCAATTTTGCCTTACGACTCGCTTTTAGTTCCATTTGCTTACTTTTTATATCAGCAAAAAGACAAACCCAAGGGAGATCAAATCAAATATTTAGAAGAATTTTTCTGGAGAATATCTTTATCTGAGAGGTATTCAAGCTCCACGGAATCCAAATTAGCACAAGATATCAAAAGAATTGACGATATCCTAAAAGGCAACAGGCCAAATTATGATGACATTAAGATTTATCTTAATTCTCCAAAAGACTTAATAGAAACTGGATTCAGCGCAGGAAGTAGTTATTGTAAGGCGATATTGTGCCTATTGGCATACCACGAACCAAAAGATTTTCAAAACAATGGCAAGGTCATGTTGGATAATTCTTGGTTAAAAGTTGCAAACAGCAAGAACTATCACCATTTTTTTCCAAAAGCATACTTGAAAAAAAATAACATTGGGAATGAAAATAGTTTAGTTAATATAACTTTAGTGAGTGCCGATTTAAATAAAAGAAAAATAAAAGCAAAAGCACCATCAATTTATATTCAAGAATTTTTAGATGAAAATGAAGAATTATTAACAACATTAAAATCTCATCTCATTGAAGATTTCAGTGGTTTTGGAATTAGTAGTGATGATTATTTAGTTTTTTTGGAAAAAAGAGCAAATATAATATTTTACGAACTAAAAGCTAGAATTGAATTAAAACACAAGGAACACAAAAAAGAAGATGAGGTTAGAGAATTGATTATAAATGGAGAAAACGAAAAGTTGGAAATTAAATCAACACTACGTTTTGACATAAGAGAAGGAAAAATTAATAGTAAGCTTGAATATATTATAGCTAAGACTATTTCTGCATTCATGAATAGCGAGGGTGGAACTTTAATTATTGGCGTTGATGATGACGGAAATATTTTAGGGATAGAAAAAGATTTACAAACATTGTCTAAGAAAAATATTGATGGTTTTGAATTACACTTTAGACAAATGATCAAAAAATATCTTGGAGAACATTTTGAGAAATATATTAAGGTTGCTTTCCCGAAAGTTGATGATAAAGAAATATGTCTTGTGCAAGTGTCAAAAAGCGGAAAACCTGTTTTTGCACTATTTGAAGGCAACGAAAGTTTTTTTGTTCGTAACGGTAATGCTTCAATACCTAAAAACAGGCAAGAACAAAGCGAGTATGAAAAAATACATTGGAATTCATAATAAGGAGTTTTGAATTTTGGGCATTCACCTCTAACCCCTCTGCCCAAAATCCAAAACGGAAAAAGAAATTTTAAAATTTTTTAAAACAATTCCGACTGCTGTCGGAAAAAAGAAAAGGAATACATCAGCTAACACGGCATATCTGGTTACGTCTTTTATACAAAAGCCTCCACCCATATTTGCCTCCGCTACGCTACGGCAAACATCAGATATGCCGATACGTTAGCTGAAATTTTTAAAAATATTTTTGTTAAATAATTACACAGAGACGCAAAATCTTGCGTCTCTACTTAATTATTTTTGACAATATATAGGTTGCTATGTATAATTAGATATATCTTTTAATACATCTAATGCTTAAAAAGTAATATCTTTTTATGGAAAGACATCTTGATTCTAAAATTAGTAAACACTTTAAAAAATATAAGCAAGTGCTTATTTTGCTTGGTTCACGACAGGTTGGCAAAACAACAATGGTTAAAAAAATATTTCCAAGTGGAGATTATTTTTTGGTTGACAATGAGCCTATAAAGAAAATTTTAGAATCCTATGATATTGAGACATATAAAACATTGATAAATAAAAATTCTAAAGAAATTATTATTGATGAAATTCATTTATTAGATAACCCTGGTAGAGCCATAAAAATAATTTATGATCAATTAGAAAATATAAAAATAATTATAACTGGTTCTTCTTCGTTTCATATAAAAAATAAAACAGGAGAAAGTTTGGCTGGAAGAAAGATTGATTATAATATTTACCCGCTTACTTTTTCTGAATATTTAAATCAAAAGGGAATTGAAAAAGATTTGAATTTCAATGTTTTCGAAAAAATAATTAATGATAAAAAATATAATCCGAAAGATCAATTATATAAATTTGATATAAAAAATATATTAAATAGTATTTTAATTTACGGGCAATATCCGCATTTAATTAAAAATCCAAATGATGAAATATATCTTTTGAATTTTGTAGACAGTTTGATTTTTAAGGATATTTTGGAATTAAATTTAATTGAAGATAAAAAATTAGCCAAAGATTTATTAAAATTATTAGCTTGGCAAATTGGAAATCTCATAAATTATTCCGAATTAGCTAATAATCTAAAAGCTGATCCGCGAACAATTAAGAGATATATTGAAATTTTTGAGCAAAGTTTTATTTTATTTCGATTATATCCTTATTCAAAAAATAAAAGAGATGAGATTTCAAAGGCAACAAAAATATTTTTTTATGACAGTGGAGTTAGAAATGCTTTGATTGGAGATTTTTCTAATTTAGAATCAAGAGCAGATAAAGGCGCTCTGTTTGAAAATTTTATAGTTAGTGAATTAATAAAACAAAGTAGTTATTCTGATAAAAATTTCAAATTTTATTATTGGAGGACAAAACAAGGCTCAGAAATTGATGTGGTATTAGAAAAAGGAAACGAACTTATTGGAGTAGAAGTGAAATATAAGCAAAAAGCTTTTAATAAGGCTTTTAAAAATAGATACCCGCAAGCAAAAATTAGACTTGTTACAGCTGATAATTTTTACTAAAAAGTACTATTGATTTCCGAAGTAAAAATAAATGATAAGCGATGGAAAAACAGCAGAGTTCCTTGCAGGAGACTCTGTCATAGCAGTAGGTTAAAAAAAACAAGAAATTAAATCTTTCTCTTGTTTTTTATTTTTTTTAAAGAAGAAATATTTGTCATTTTGTTGGAAAATGTTATTATTAAATTTGTATAATTTGTTTTAATTCGCTTACCTATGAAATTTGTTCATCTTCATACGCATTCTCATTATTCACTTTTAGATGGTTTAATTAAGCCTGATGATTTGGTGCGGATAGCAAAAGAAGAGGGTGCGACTTGTGCTGTTTTGACTGATCATGGCGTGATGTACGGAGCGATTGAATTTTATCAAAAATGCAAGAAAGCTGGTATTAAGCCAATTATTGGAGTAGAAATGTATTTAACTTCAGGCTCTCGTTTGGAAAAAAATAGTAGAACAGAAGAAAGAAATTATCATTTAATTCTTTTAGCAAAAGATATTGTTGGCTATAAAAATTTAATAAAATTAACAACTCTTGCTCATTTAGAGGGTTTTTATTATAAGCCAAGAATTGATTGGGAAATTTTAACTAAATATAAAGACGGGCTAATAGCTTTGACAGCTTGTTTGGCAGGTGAAATACCAAGATTAATACAGGCTAATAATTTAGAAAAATGTGAAAAAAGATTATTAGAATATAAGGAGCTTTTTGGGAATGAAAATTTTTATTTAGAATTACAACATCATCCAAACTATCCTGAACAAATTAATGTTAATCAGCAGTTAATAGAATTCAGTAAGAAGTTAGACATTCCTTTGGTAGTTACAAATGATGTTCATTATTTAGCTAAAGATGATGATGAAGCGCAGGATATTTTATTGTGTTTGCAAACTAAAAAGAAAAAAGAGGATCGGGATCGTTTGACTATGGTTGGTGAAAATTTTTCTTTTCGTAGTAGTAAAGAAATGCTTGAAATTTTTAAAGATACTCCTGAGGCGATTTCTAATACAGTAAAAATTGCTGAACAATGTAATCTGGAAATTAAATTAAATGAAATACAATTGCCTTATTTTTCTGTTCCAGACGGCTATGATTGTGATAGTTATTTAGCAGAATGGAGTAAAAGGGGATTAATAGAACGTTATGGTTGCGATTATCAAAATGTAGAAGAAGTTATTAGACAAAGAATGGATTATGAATTATCTGTTATTAAAAAAATGGGTTGGTCTTCGTATTTTTTAATAGTTGCTGATTTTGTTAATTGGGCAAAAAATAATAAGATTGTTGTTGGTCCTGGTCGTGGTTCAGCAGCTGGTTCATTGGTTTGTTATTTGATAAATATTACCAATATAGATCCTTTAAAATATGATTTATTATTTGAACGTTTTCTTAATCCTGATAGAGTTTCTATGCCTGATATTGATATGGATTTTGCCGACATTAGACGTGATGAAGTTATTCGTTATGTTGAAGAAAAATATGGCAAAGATCATGTAGCTCAAATTATTACTTTCGGTACTATGGCTGCTAGAGCTGCCATAAGAGATGTTGGCAGAGTTCTTAATTATCCATATGATTATTGCGATAAGTTATCTAAGATGATTCCACCGTTGCACAAAATAGACCAAGCGCTAAAAGAAGTAAGCGAGTTTAAAAATATTTATAAAAATGAAGATGCTGCTAAGAAAATTATTGATTATGCAAAACGTTTAGAAGGGGTGGCACGTCATGCTTCAACTCATGCTTGCGGAGTAATTATTACCAAAGAGCCTTTGACAGAATATGTGCCTTTACAGTACGCCTCATCATCAGACAGAACTATTGTTTCTCAATATTCGCTTCATCCTGTTGAAGATTTAGGGCTATTAAAAATGGATTTTTTGGGTTTGAAAAATTTAACTATTATTGAATCTGCTATTAAAATTATTAAAAATACTCAAAATTTAGATATTGATGTTGATAAAATTCCATTAGACGATAAGCCAACTTATAAATTATTTCAGAAAGGGGAGACTACTGGTGTTTTTCAATTTGAGTCTAGCGGAATGAAACGTTATTTGCATGAGTTAAAACCAACAGAATTTGAGGATATTATTGCTATGGTGGCACTTTATCGTCCAGGTCCGATGGAATGGATTCCGGATTATATTGCAGGTAAGAGCGGAAAGAAAAAGCCTGTTTATTTGCATATTAAACTTGAGCCGATTTTAGTAAAAACTTATGGAGTGGCTATTTATCAAGAGCAAGTAATGCAGATTGTTCGAGATTTGGCTGGTTTTACTATGGCTGAGGCCGATGTTTTGCGAAAAGCTGTTGGTAAAAAAATTGTAAAATTGCTTAATGAACAAAAAGAAAAATTTGTTGATGGATGTGTAAAAAATGGTATTGCTAGTCAATTGGCAGAAAAGATTTTTTCTTTTATTGAGCCTTTTGCTGGGTATGGTTTTAATCGCAGTCATGCTGCTTGTTATGCTTTAATTGGTTATCAAACAGCTTATTTAAAATCTAAATGGCCAACGGAATTTATGGCAGCGCTTTTAACTGCCGATCAGCAAAATATTGATCGTATTGCTATTGAAATTGAAGAATGTCGTCATATGGGAATAGATGTTTTGTCGCCAGATATTAATCAGTCTTTTGAATCTTTTACAGCAGTAGTTTTAGGAACAGAGACGTCTAAGACTATAAGGTTTGGCTTAAAGGCTGTTAAAAATATTGGCGATCATATTGCTGAAGTAATAATTGAAGAGCGTAAAAATAATGGATTATTTAAAGATTTATCAGATTTTTTGGAAAGAATTTGTGATAAAGATTTGAATAAAAAATCATTGGAAAGTTTGATTAAATGCGGTGGGCTTGATCAGTTTGGTGAACGTGGTCAGCTTTTGAAAAATGTTGAAAGTATGTTGGAGTTTAATCGTGAAACTAGTAAAACAAAAAATAATGGTCAGACAAGTTTATTTGGTGAAATTCCTAGTTTGAATTTAAATAATAAAATAAAATTAGAAAATGCTTTGCCTGTTGAACAATCGGAAAAATTAGCTTGGGAGAAAGAATTATTAGGACTATATATTACTGGACATCCTTTTTTGGAATATGAATCTTTTGTTGATAGAAATTTGATTTTGCCTATTGCTAAAATGGGTAAAAATTTATCTGCTCGTCAGATTTTGATTGCAGGTATAATTATTAAAATTCAAAAAATAACCACTCGTTCTAATGAGTCAATGCTTTTTGTAAAAATTGAAGACTCAACAGGAGTTATTGAATCTTTGGTTTTTCCTAGTTTGTTGAAAGAGAATGTTAATATTTGGCAGGAAGGCAAAGCTGTTATTTGCCAAGGCAAACTATCAAATAAAGATCAGCAGGTAAAATTTTTATGCAATCGTGTTGTTGAATTAGTTGTTGATGATGCTGAAAAAATAATAGCTAAATTTATTAAGGATTCTGATATTAATTTTTCTGTTAAACAATTTGAAAAATGTTCAGATCCAATTTTACCTTCCGCCTCGGCAATTGTTAAAAAAGTTAATCAAGTAAATCAAGCAAATCAAGCAAATACAAGCTGTTTGCAATTTAATGAAAATAAATTATATGTTTTGTTAGATAATAAAATAAATCCGATAATTTTAGCAAAACTAAAAGAATTATTAATCAAACATAATGGTGATAAAAAAGTTTATTTTAAAATCAGATCTCAAACTTTGTCAAATAAATTTGATTTAATAGAAACAGATTTTGCAGTTGATTATAATAATGTTTTGATTAAGAATATTAATAGTTTATTAAGCAGTAATTTTGTTGGACAAAAAAAGTAAAAATTGTTAAAATGGAATTATCAAAAAAACTTAATTTTTTAATTTTAAAAATATGGAGGAAGTTAATCAATTATCTAAAAGTATAGTTAAAAAAAGTACTCTTAAAAAATCAAAAGCTGACAGTAAAAAATCTGACAGTAAAAAAGCTGAAGGTAAAGTTGGTAGTAAAATAAAAAGTGAAGTTGGGGGTAAAAAAAATAAAAGTAAAAAAGTTGGAAGTAAAAAAGCTGAAGGTAAAAAAGCTAAAGGAAAAGTTGATAGTAAAATAAAAAATAAAATAAAAAACAACGTAATTCAAGTTAAAAATTTTAATAAAACATTTTCATCAGATTCATCAGAAGTCGATCAATCTTTAGAAGTTGATCAGGTTTTAATAGAGGATTTTGTTGAAGTTGTTGAAGTTGTCGAAGTTATTGAAAAACCAAAATCTAGTTCTGTCATAGAGCAGATTGGTTCTATTTTTAATAAAGAAAAAAAGGGCTTAGAAAATATTGTTGATATTTTTGATGAAAAAAAAGTCTCTCACTCTTTAACATCTAAGCATAATTCGTCATCGCTTATTAAAGTTGATGATAATAAAAAAAACAAGCCGATTAATATTTATAAAAAAATTGCTGCAAGTTTTATATTTTTAACAATATTGTTAGTTGCAATAATTTTTTATTTTTCATTTGTTAATGTGTCAATCGTTTTAATCCCCAATCAAGAAGATATTAGTAATAGTTTGACATTAGATGTTTATGATCAGCAGAAGAACCCAGTTTTAAATAGTAGTGTGATCCTCGGTATGGTTAATCAAGTTGAAGTAGCAGAGTCAAAAACATATCAAGCAAGCAAAAAAGAAGTTTTGGGGCAAGAAGTTGTTGGCAAGATAATCATTATTAATGATTATAATAAAAATCAGCCGTTAATGGCCACAACTAGATTGCTTAGCTCTGATAATAAATTATTTAGAATAAAAAATACAGTTATTGTGCCTGCTGGCGGGCAAGTTGAAGCCGAGATTTATGCTGATGAGCCTAGTAGAGAAATGGCTATTGGTCCAACTAAATTTACTATTCCAGGATTGTGGGCAGGAATGCAAGATAAAATTTATGGTAAAAGTTCTGTAGCTATGGAATATAAAGAAAAAACAAAAATAACTATTCAGCAAAGTGATATTGACTCCGCTGTAAATGATTTAAAAACGGTTTTAATAGTTAAAACAAAAGAACAAATTAATAATGATTTTAAAGATTACGATCAGGTAATTTATGAAATAGATAATAATTCTATTACTCAACAGTTAGATGGTAAAGTTGGAGAGGAAAAAAAAGAGTTTACTTTAAGCATAAAAACAATGGTAGTTGTAGTGGCCTTTGCTGATGAAAAAGTTTTTCAGTTAGCTAAACAAAAATTAGCTTCTGCTTTGCCTAATGATAAAGAATTGTCTAATTTTAGTAAAAAAGATATTATTTATAGTTTAAGTAGCTTTGATGTAAAACAAGGAACGGCAATTGCTAATATTTCTTTTACAGGCAAAATGGTTTTAAAGAAAAATGCGGAAATTATTGATAGAAGTAGGCTATTGGGCTTAACCAATGAGCAGTTAAATCAATATTTAAGCAACATTCCCGAGGTGGCAGGTTATGAAATAAAATTTTCTCCATCGTTTATAAAAAAAGTCCCAAATTTAATTGATAGGATAAAAATAGAAGTAAAAGAATAAATTTATATTAATATAGAAGTTTATCAAAAATCAGACTAGTTGTGTTGTAAGTAGTCTGATTTTGTTATATTATCAGATGGCCTGTTATTGGATACAATATTTTGTGATAGACCTAAAAATATAAAAAAATAATTATATCACTATGTTTAAAAAATTTTTACCATATATTTTAATGACTGGCGGTCTTTTTTTAATTACAGTTTTTTCTAGCCATGCTGAGAGTTTTTTTGCGTTAGCTAATAAAACAGAGGAAGGCAACATGATCCAGACAATTTTTTTAATTTCCATAATGTTTTTATTAAGTTTTTTAGCTTTTAATTTCACACGGAATACTATTATTCCGTCATTTGTCGCAGCAATTTTAGTCGGCGTAGCTTCGCATTCATTTTTAAAACCAATCATTGAAGAAAAGGAAATTTTAAGTCTAGTTGTGTCTTTAGGCGCGACTATTATTTTATTTAACGGAGGTCTTGAAACTTCATTTTTAAATTTTAGAAAATTATTTGCTAAAATAATATCTCTTTCTTTTTTAGGTTTGCTTTTGACTGCTTTTTTATTTTCTCTTTGCTTATCTATTTTAAGCAGTGTGTTAAATTTAAATCTTTCTTTGGCAACAATAATTTTATTGGGTGCGGTTTTGGCTTCAACTGATCCTGCGGCCATTATTCCAATTTTAAAACAATTAAGATTTAATAAAAAAGAAGTCAAAGATATTATAATCTCAGAAAGTGCTGTTACAGATGTAACAGGCACGCTTTTAACTGTGGCTTTTATTACAGCTTTTACTGTTGCTGGAAATAATTTTCAGACAATTGGCGAGGTTTATAAATTTCTTTTTAGCGCGACAACAGGAATCTTTCTTTTAAAAGAAGTCTTTTTTGGAATAATTTTTGGTGTAGGTGGATATTATTTATTAGTTTTTTTAACTTGGTTAAAAAAACGCCAGGGTCAGGAATTTGAAGCAGATGCTATTTTCTTTTTATTTATACCAATGGTAATTTTTGCATTGGCTGTAATTTTCGGAGGGAGTGGTTATTTAGCGGCTTTTGTGGCAGGATTACTTTTTTATTCAAATGATCATTTACATCATAGTGAAAAATATTTTAATCAAACAATTGAAGGCATTTTAAAGCCAGCTATCTTTTTACTTCTTGGGGCATTAGTTAACATTCAGGAATTAATTTCTTTTGCATGGATTGGTATTTTAATTGCTTTGATTTTTATGTTTATTATTCGTCCAATTGCTGTTTTTGTTTCTTTTGGTCCATTTTATTTTAAAAAAGAAGGTAGGTTTAGTATTCGTGAACTTCTTTTTATTTCTTTTGTAAGAGAAACTGGTGCAATTCCAGCAATGCTTTTAACTACAATTGCGAGTCTTGGGATTGTTGGATTGGATGGATTTGTTGCAATTGGAATGTGGGTAATTTTAGCTACGCTCATAATAGAACCCCCACTCACTCCATTAATAGCTAAAATATTAAAGGTGGCTGAACCAATTACTGAGTTAGTGCCAGCTAAATTAGTTGTTTCGTCTGGACAAATGGTTGTTTTAGGATCTAGAGGGCATTCTTTTGTTGAACGTTTATCAAAAGTAGCAGATTGGGCAATAAAGCATAATATTGTAAAAATTGTTTTACTTCATTGTCCTGAAGATAAATATACTGAGAAGTTTGTTAAAGAAACTGAAGTGGTTGCAAAAGAAGAATTTAAAAATGTAAATAAAAAATTAGAACAGAATGGGCATAAGACAATTCAATTTTCTTTTTTATCTTGCAGAGGTTTTTTACAGGACAATATTAGTAATTTAGCTTCTCAGAAAAATAATATCTCAATGGTTTTTGTTGGTAAAAGCATTCTTGATTATCGCTTAAGTGATATTAAAAATTTGAATTTACCTTTTTATTTTTTAGAATAATTTATAAATTAATAAAAATATGGAACAAACAAATGAAAAATTAGAAGTATCGCGTCATTCTTTATCTCATATAATGGCTGTTGTGATTTTAAAATTATATCCTAATGTAAAATTTGCCATTGGACCAGCTGTTGATAATGGTTTTTATTATGATATAGATTATGGTGAAATAAAAATTAGTGAAAGCGATTTATTGAACATAGAAGAGGAAATGAAAAAAATAATTAAAGCCAATTTATTATTTGAAAAATCAGAATTGTCAATTAATGAAGCTTTGGAAAAAGAAAAAAAGAGTGGACAAATTTATAAAGAGGAATTAATAAAAGATTTAGAAAAACAAGGCAAAAAAACAGTAAGTTATTATAAGTCGGGTGAATTTGAAGATTTGTGTTGTGGTCCGCATATTAAATCTAGCGGTCAAATACAATTAGGCAGTTTTAAATTAGACAAAATTGCTGGTGCTTATTGGCGTGGTGATGAAAAAAATAAAATGCTTACTAGAATTTACGGTTTGGCATTTAATAATAAAACAGAACTTGATAATTATTTAAAGATGATGGAAGAGGCTGAAAAACGAGATCATAAAAAAATAGGAAAAGAGTTGGATTTATTTTCTTTTCATGATGTCGCTCCTGGTATGCCGTTTTTTCATCCTAACGGCATGATAATTTACGATGCTTTAAAAAATTTTTGGATTGAAATGCAAGCAGAATTTGATTATAAATATGTTTATTGCCCTTCAATGCTTGATGTTTCAATTTGGAAACAATCAGGACATTGGGATCATTATAAAGAAGATATGTATTTTTTATCAGCCGATGAAGGCGAGAAACAATATGCTTTAAGACCGATGGATTGTCCTGGTGCAATTTTAATTTATAATAATTCTTTAAAATCTTATCGTGATTTGCCTTTGCGTTATGCTGAGCCAGGATTAATTACTCGCAAGGAAAAGTCTGGGCAATTAAACGGCTTATTTCGTGTTCAACAATTTACGCAAGATGATGCGCATATTTTTGTAGCAGCGGATCAAATTAAAATAGAAATAAAAAATATTATAAATTTGGTTAATAAAATTTATCAGCCTTTTGGTATGAAATGTAAAGCTTATTTATCAACTAGACCCGACGATTTTATGGGAGATGCAAAAGATTGGGATGTAGCCGAAAGCGCTTTAAAAGAAGTTTTGGATGAAGTTTATGGCTTGGATAATTATGAATTAAAAGAAAAAGATGGAGCTTTTTATGGGCCGAAAATTGATTATCAATTAGAAGATGCCATCGGGCGAACATGGCAATGCGCTACTATTCAGCTGGACTTTCAAATGCCTTTGAAATTTGGTTGTAAATATATAGATAATAATGGTAAAGAGGCAAGACCTGTATTAATTCATCGTACAATCTTGGGATCTTTTGAAAGATTTATGGGGATTTTAATTGAGCATTATGCAGGAGTTTTTCCTGTTTGGCTTTCGCCAGTACAAGTTAAAATAATTTCAGTTGGTTTGTCTCATATAGAATTTTGTAGAAAATTAGCAGATGAATTCAAACATAATAATATTAGAGTAGAGATTGATGCATCAGACGAAACAGTAGGCAATAAAATTAGAAAAGCTGTTATTGAAAAAGCGCCATATATGTTGGTAATTGGCGACAGAGAAATGGCCTCAGATAAATTAAATATTAGAGATAGGGGAGAAAAGATAACGAGGGAGATTGATAAAGAAGAGTTTATAAAAGAAGTAAAAGAAAAAATTAGTGAAAAAAATTAAAAAATTAAAAAATTAACTTAAGCTAAAAAATTAAAAAAAAGCAGAAAATAATTTCTGCTTTTTTTAATTTTTCTATCCAAAAGAGTATTTGGCGACAGACTATTTAAATTAAATATCCAAATTTTCTACTTTTTTTGCGTGTGTTTGGATGAAGTGTTTACGAGGAGCTACGTCGCCGCCCATTAATATTTCAAAAATTTCATTGGCAGCCACAACGTCTTCAACATTAACTTGCTTCATAATGCGAGTAGCGGGATCCATTGTAGTCTCCCAAAGTTGCGTTGGATTCATTTCTCCCAAACCTTTGTAGCGTTGAATCATAATATGTGCAGGAGCTTTGGTTTTTGTTTGTTTTGTCTCTTCATCTACTTCAGCTTCATTTGTTTCTTCTGATGTTTCTGATTTTTCTGATTCTTCTTCAGCAACTTCAATAATTTCTTCGGTTTTTCCGCCCATTTCTTTAATAATATTTTCTTTTTCTTGGTCAGTGTAGGCATATTTTATTGTCGCCCCTTTTTTTAATTGATAAAGAGGTGGTTGAGCAACATAGAGATTGCCGTTTAGAACCATTGGAGTAAAATGTCTGAAAAACAGTGTTAAAAGTAAAGTTCTAATATGCGCGCCATCAACATCAGCATCAGTCATAATAATAATGCGATGATAACGTAATTTTGTTATATCGAATTGGTCATCAATATTAGTGCCTAAGGCGATTACTAAGTTTTTTATTTCATTATTAGCTAGCATTCTATCTAATCTTGCTCGTTCAACATTTAAAATTTTTCCGCGTAAAGGCAATATTGCTTGAAATCTACGATTACGACCTTGTTTGGCTGAGCCACCGGCTGAATCTCCCTCAACAATATAAAGTTCACTTTCTTCGGGTTTGCGGCTGGAACAATCTGCTAGTTTACCAGGCAAAGTCATGCCTTCTAGCGCTCCTTTTCTTAGAATAGAAGCTCTAGCTGTTCTAGCCGCGATTCTTGCTTGAGCAGATAAACAACATTTACCGATAATAGCTTCAGCTTCTTTTGGATGTTCTTCTAAAAAAGCGTTAAAGCTGTCACCAAAAATTTGTTCTACATAAGTTTTGATTTCAGTATTGCCTAGCTTGCCTTTGGTTTGCCCTTCAAATTGAGGATTAGCTAATTTAACACTAATAATTGCTGTTAAACCTTCTCGAACATCTTCTCCTGTTAAATTTTCTTCTTTTTCTTTGAGTAGTTTTTGATTGCGAGCATAGTTATTTAATGTTCTAGTTAGGGCTGTGCGAAATCCGACCATATGAGTTCCGCCGTCCAGATTTATGATGTTATTAGCAAAAGCTAGGGTAGTTTCGTTAAAGCCATCATTATATTGCAAAGAGACTTCAACTTTTGTGTCATTGATTTCTTTTTCAATATAGAAGATAGTTTCATTTTTAACAGCATTGTTTTGGTTTAATGATTTTACATAAGCCTTGATTCCGCCTTCAAAGTGAAATGTATAATTTTTGGCTCGGTGTTTTTCTCTTTTGTCAGATAATTTAATAGTAATGCCTTTTGTTAAATATGCTTGTTGTCGTAAGCGGTCTAAAATTTTTCCCCAATTATATTCTAACTCTTCAAAAATTTGATAATCAGCCTTGAAAGTAATTGTTGTGCCTGTTTTTTTAGTATTATTAACAGGTTTAGCTTTTTCTAGCGGTTTACCTCTTTGATATTCTTGCATCCAAACTTTGCCATCTCGGTATATTTCAGCTTTTAGATATTCGCTTAAGGCATTAACAACTGAAACTCCTACGCCATGCAATCCACCAGACACTTTGTAGCCACCACCTTCGCCGAATTTTCCACCAGCGTGTAATTTAGTTAAAACAGTTTCTAATGCAGAAACTTTGGTTGTTTTGTGAATATCTACAGGAATGCCACGACCATTGTCAGAAACTTCAACTAATCCGTTTTTTAATAAGGTTGTGCTAATTTCTGTTGCAAATCCTGCCATAGCTTCATCAATACCATTGTCAACGACTTCCCAAATTAAATGATGCAAGCCGGTAGACGAAGTTGATCCAATATACATTCCTGGTCTTTTTCGTACAGGGTCTAATCCTTCAAGTATTACAATAGATTCAGCATTGTAAGTTGAGCTAGGCGATTTTTCAGAAGATTTTTTGTCTGACATATTTGTTTATTCTTATTGTAATATTAGTTATTTTAATACAAAAACGCCCATATTTTAGGGCTATTTTAACTATCATAATCTTAGCAAAGAGCTTGTAATTATGCAAGGAAACGCGTGTTATTTGTTATAATAGGTTGTCTTATGTTAAAATAAGTATATAAAAATAGATAAAAATTTATGGAGAATAGTTTTCCTGTTAATAAAAAAAAAGATACAGCTGAAGATATTGATCAGCAAATAAAAAAATTTCAGGATTCAGATGGGCTGTCTATTAATAAATTAAATTTTGGCTTGTGGTATGTTGAACATATTAAACAAATGCGTTTAATATTGATTTTTATTTTGATAATTATTTCAGCTATATCTTGGATATATACTATTTACAGCTTTACTTATTATTTTGTTCGTGGAATAAAAGAAGATGAAATAATGATACAACAATTAATAGAAACTAAAGGACTTGATCATAGTTATTTAGTGCAGATGGCTGCTAAGGATTTAGTAATATATCCAGCTCAAGCTTTGCTTTCAACCAATAAAAAATATGACTTACTTGTTCAAATAAAAAATATTAATTTAAAATTTTGGGGTAAATTTGATTATTATTTTTTAGTTAATGGTAAAAAAACTAAACAGCAATCTGGTTTTATTTTTCCTGGTGAATCAAAATATCTTTTTGTTTTAGCTCAAGATTTTTCTTATCAGCCAACAGATGTTCAATTGGTTGTTGAAAATTCAAAATGGTCAAGGATTGATCGCCAAATTACTAATTGGCAAGATTATTATGATACTCATCTAAATATTATTAATACTGATGTTAAATTTATTCCAGCTGGTCAAAACGAGTTATCACAAAAGCTAGAATTAAATCAATTAAGCTACAATTCTTATAATAAAACGCCATATAATTATTGGTTTATTGATTATTTAATTTTATTTTTTAGTAATAATACTGTTATTAATATTAATAAATATACTCTGACGGATTTTATGTCTGGACAGACTCGTTTAATTCAATTAAGCTGGCCAGGCAACATTGGTCGTGTTGATGAAGTAAAAATTATCCCAGATATAAATATTCTGGATAAAAATATTTATATTAAATATAAAGGCAAGGGAGCTGAAACTTTATAGACTCTTTTATGTTTTTTTTATATTTAAAAAAATTTGATTGGATTTTATTTTCATCAGCTTTACTTTTGGTTTGTTTTGGTTTGGCCGAAATTTATAGTGTTGCTTTAGGTCAAAATACAGCTGATTTGTTTAATTTTAAAAAGCAAATTTTTTTTGTGACTATTGGTTTATTATTGCTTTTTTGTTTTGCTTTTTTTGATTATCATTTATTAAGAAGTTATAGTAATTATTTTTTTATATTAGGAGTCGTTGTTTTATCTGGAGTTTTAGTGTTTGGTCAAACTATTCGTGGTACTAGAGGTTGGTTTGATATTGGTAATTTTAGCTTGCAACCAGTTGAATTTATTAAATTTATTTTGATTTTATTTTTGGCTCGCTATTTTTCTTCAGTATCAATAAGAATAAACCCATTAAAACATATTTTGTTAACAGGCAGTGGTTTGGCAATTTTTCTTATTTTAGTTTTAGCTCAACCTGATTTTGGTTCAGCTTTAATGCTTTTTTTGCTCTGGTTTGTTATGACAACTTTGATTGGCTTGAATAAAAAGTATTTATTAGCGATAGGCTTGATTATGGTTATAACGATGTCAATGTCGTGGTTATTTCTTTTTAAAACTTATCAGAAAGAAAGAATTCTTACTTTTTTGAATCCGTCGGCTAGCTCTTTAGAACAAGGATATAATATTTCTCAAGCTATTATTGCTGTTGGTTCAGGAGGGATTATCGGTCGTGGATTGGGTTTTGGTTCGCAATCACAGCTAAAATTTTTGCCAGAAGCTCAAACTGATTTTATTTTTGCAGTAGTAGCTGAAGAATCCGGTTTTATTGGAGTGTTTTTGGTTTTGTTATTTTTTGCCATTTTCTTTTATCGTTGTCTCTATTATTTAAGAAAAATTAACAATGATTTTGGTATTTTTTTTATTTTAGGTGTTATGTGCTTGATTTTTATTGAAATGTTTATTAATATTGGTATGAACATAGGCATCTTGCCTGTAGTCGGTATTTCTTTACCATTTTTAAGCTACGGTGGTAGCGCAATGATTTCCAATTTAATGTTAGTTGGAGTGGTAGAGAGTATTATTATTAGATCAAAAATAAATTATTAATTAACCGGTTTGTTGAAAGAGTATTTCTGACAGACCTTAACTGCTTATTTTATGGCCAAAGAAATAAAGTTAGATGCACAAACAAGAAGTGAGAAAAATGAAGACAAAGCTAAAAAAAATAGAGCTGAAGGCTATGTTCCCGCGGTCATTTATGGCCCAGGCATTGATAATGTTAATATAAAAATTAAACAAAACGAATTTAATCGTGTTTTTCGTTTGGCAGGGGAGTCTAATTTAATTGATTTAGTTATTGATGGTCAAAAGTCAATTAAAGTAATTATTAAGGCTGTACAAAAAGATAGCGTTAAAGGCAATGTTATTCATATTGATTTTTATCAGATAAATATGAATAAACCAATTACTACTGAAATCCCTTTTAATTTTATTGGCGAAGCTCCTGTTGTTAAAACATTAGGAGGTACTATAATTAAGGGTGTAGATAGCGTAGAAGTAGAATGTTTGCCAGGCGATTTAGTTGATCATATTGATATTGATTTATCTAAATTAACAACTTTTGCTGATTTGATACATTTGAATGATATTATTATGCCTAATGGAATGACATTAGTAAGTCAGACCAATGAAGTTGTAGTAAGTGTAGCTGAAGTAACAGAAGAAAAAGCGGTTGTTCAGCAAGTAGCAGAAATTGCGCCTGAAGTTAAAGGCAAGGAAGCAACAGTAGTCGCTAGCGCAGGAGATAAGGGAAAGAAAAATGAAAAAGAGAACAAAAAATAATTTATTAATTTATTATTAAAAAATATATGGAAACATTAAAAGAATCAATAGATAAAGTGGAGCTTGAAAAGAGTCAACCAGGAGAAGCTATAAGGGATGATGAGTTTAAAACGTTAGAGAAGTTTCTTCTTCGAGGACAATCAATAAAAAGAAATGAAAATAATGGTATCGCTATTATAGATAGTGAATATCCAGAGTTAACAGCGACTTTTAAGTCAGATACTCCTTTCAAAATATTGAAAGAGTATATAAGAGAGTCGAGAAAAATTTAAAAAAATTATAAGAATATTTTTTTAAATTAAAAAGTAATAATTATTAATCTATTATGGTCTGCTAGGTCTTCTTTTATTTGTAGTTTTGCTTGTTGGAAATATTTTTTTATTAATTTTTTTATTAAAGTTGTTTGGCTCGGATCTATTTCACATAATACAGATAATGTATTTTGTATTTTGTATTTTGTATTTTGTATTAAATAAGTTACTTGTTTAAATAATTGTTGATAATATTTAAGTCCGTCTAAACCAGCAGTTAGCGCTAATTTTGGCTCGTATTTTATTGTTGGTGAATTTTTTATTTGAGTTGGTGTTAAATATGGGAGATTGGCGAGAATAATGTATTTTGTATTTTGTATTTTGTATTTTTTATTATTAATAATTGGTTCAAGCAAATTACCGTGAAGAAATTTTATATTTTTATCAACATTGTGAAATTTAGCATTTTTTTTGGCAATAAATAAAGCTTTTTTTGAAATATCAATTCCAAAAAATTCGTAATTCGTAATTTGTAATTGATAATTAATAATTAGTTTTGCTAGCGTAATAATAATGCACCCAGACCCAGTACCAATATCTATTATGGTTGTTGGTTGTGAGCCATCTTGAATTATTAATTTTATCGCTTCGTCAACCATTAATTCTGTTTCTGGACGAGGAATTAGCGTATTTTTATTTACAAAAAAATCTAGACCATAAAACTCTTTATGTCCTGTTAAATAAGCGATTGGTTCGCCTTTTATTCTTCTATTAATTAGTGATTGATATTTTGTAATTTGTGATTTAGCTAATTTATATTCGTTGTGAGTTAATAAAAACTCTCGTGGTTTTTTTAAAATATTGGATAATAAAAGTTCCGCCTCAAGATGCGGATTTTTTATTTTTTTTAATTTTAATTTTAAAATATTTTCTTGTAAAATTTGTTTTAAAGTCATACGCTTTATTATTGCAATGACGAGATAGAAAAGGTTTTTAATTCTTCTATTATTTCATTAATTTCTCCGTCCATTATTTTGTTGATATTGTGCCAAGATTTTTTAACTCTGTGGTCTGTTATGCGATCTTGCGGAAAGTTGTAAGTTCTGATTTTTTCACTACGATCTCCAGTGCCGATTTGTTGTTTTCTTTCAGTAGCTTCTTTTAATCTTTTATCTTCTTCTAATTTTGCTAATAATCTTGAACGTAAAACTTGCATTGCTTTTTCTTTGTTTTGGTATTGTGATTTTTGGTCTTGACATTGGACAACTAAATTAGTTGGCAAATGAGTGATTCGTATGGCCGAATTAGTTGTGTTTACTTTTTGACCGCCTGGTCCAGAAGCCGCATAAGTGTCAATGCGCAAATCTTCCATTCTAACTTCTACATCCACTTCTTCAGCTTCAGGTAAAATTGCTACTGTTGCTGCTGAGGTGTGGATTCGTCCTTGTTTTTCTGTCTCTGGTACTCTTTGCACTCTGTGCGTGCCACTTTCAAATTTTAAATTGCTGTAAACATTTTTTCCGCTAATAGAAAAAATAATTTCTTTAAATCCGCCGATACCGATGTGGCTGGAATTAAAAATTTCTAATTTCCATCCTTGTTTTTCAGCAAATCGAGAATACATTCTAAAAAGATCAGCAGCAAACATAGCTGATTCATCTCCACCAGTGCCAGCGCGGATTTCTACAATGATATTTTTTTTGTCATTGGGATCAGCTGGATGAAGTTCTATTTCTATTTGTTTTTTTAATTCTTCTAAGGAATTGTTTAGTTGAGTTAATTCTTCAATGGCAATATTTGTTAATTCTTTATCTTCTTTCATTGCTATTATTTCTTGGTTTTCACTAATATTTTTTTCAATTTTTTTCAATTTTAAAATTAACTCAATTACATCTTTGAGTTCGGAATGTTGTCGAGAAATTTTAATAAGTTGAGGTTGATCGTTAATTATTTCTTGATCAGATAATTGTTTCTCTATGTCATTAAATTTTTGTATAAGATCTTCGTACATATAATTATAATTTTTAAATTTAAAAAACGATTATTTTTATATTATGCAATAATTAATTATAACACAATATAAAAATAATCGTTTTTTATAGCTATTCTTTGTCTATTTTTTCTGCTTTAGCTTTTGCTCTGGCAATATTTTTAACTTTTTTGCCTTTACGATTAGCAGCAACTTTATCTTTAACTTCTACTTTAGCTTTGAATTTTTCAATTCTTCTAGCACTGTCAACTATTTTTTGTTTGCCAGTGTAAAAAGGATGGCACGCTGAACAAATTTCTGTTTTTAATTCAGGTAAAGTTGAACCAGTGTCAAAGCTATTACCACAAACGCAAGAGACTTTAGTCTCATAATATTTAGGATGAATGTCTTTTTTCATAAAAATAAATTTAAATTAAATTAATATTAAAAATAAAACAAAAAAACAAAAAAACAATCTACAGTAGATTGTTAGATTAATAATTAATAAAAACTTAGCATAAAGATTAAATATTAGCAAGTAAAAAACGGGCTCATAGGAGATAAAATATTTTTTTGTTTTATTGTTAATGCGAGTTTTTAAAAAAAAGAGAAAGGGAATGAGCGTCTTCTTCGAAAGACTTTTCTGCACCCCCTTTCAATGCAAGGCGTTATTTTTTGCGCCTTCTTATTACTATTGCTACCACCCCACTTCCTAGGAGAAGTAGTGTGCATGGTTCGGGAACTGTGTTTGTTTGAGAAGAGGGAGTGGCGTCTACATACGCATTATCTCCCGCAAATCCGACAACAACAAATGGATCTCCCTGTGTCAGAAAGGGGGTTATATCCTGGGAATAATTTTCCCATCCTGTCGTCGGAGTAACGACCGGTAGAAACTCGGAGTAGCCACCGTATTGGTCTACTCCAAAGGCGATTACCCCCCCCGAACCCGACACTTTATAGGAAAAGTTCAGACTGGTAACAGAAAAGGTTGCCGGCAGATTTATCATCTGCCAGACCGCACCTCCGTTAGATATCTTTACTGCGTATGTCCCGGAACATACGTCTGTGGTCTGAACGGTGGCGGATCCGAAACTACCCCAACCGGTTAAGTCCCCGGTCTCAAACCCTCCGTTGACGGCAAGCTCTGTCCCGTCAACAATAAAAGAGAAAGCACTAGCTTTTTTTGGGAGAAGAAAAAACGTGATAATAAAACAAATTATCAACAGACAAACTATTCTTTCTCCCATTTTCCAAGGCCGTTCGTTCATCATCGTTGCACCTCCACTCAATTTGAAATGTACAAAATATATAACAATCCTTAATAAATATTATTCATTTATTAAGAAATTTTTTTCTTTTTCATTTGTATAATAGCTTAGTTTTTGGAATTTTGTCAAATTTTGTGTTTTTTTTGTAACATTAAAGCCTCCTTTTTTAGTAACAATTTTAATATAATTATTTTAAATTTAATTTTTCTACAATTTTTAAAAACTTTTTAAATCCCTCAATATCCTTTTGTAAAATTTCATGAAGCTGGGTTTCATCTAATGACGGATAATTATGAATGGCGCGATTTCTAAAGCCAATCATTTTTTGTAGCTCATCTTTAAATTTTTGGTTAATTATTTTATTTTCAAGCAACCTAGTTGGAATTTGGCCATAGCTTTCGCTTTTTACTCCTTTTTCAGCTAAAATATATTGAGCAATATCTAAAACCGCTTCAATTGCTGCTACTATGCCAAAAGTAACCGCCCAAGTATTCTCAATATTCTCTTTTAAATTTTTTAAAGTAAATCTTTGAAGTTTTTTTAATCCCTGATAAATTTTTAAAAGATTATCCTTTTTTTCTTGTAATTGTCTTTTGACTATTTTGGTCATAAGGCTTTCAACTTTAATTTTAAAAAATGATTATAAATATTATCTAAATGTAAATAATCTTCGTATTGATGAAGAGTTTGAATTTGAAATAAAATTTTTTCAGTTATATTTTTAGCATAAATTAATTCTCCTTCTAAAATTACAGTTTGTTTTAAAAGAGGAGAAGCAATATTTAAGTTTACAATATTAATTTCTTTTAATGGAAAATTTTTTGAAAACAATTCAATTAATATTCCTTCAAATTTTAGATAATCTTTTGAATTTACTTTTTTATCAAATAAAATTCCAATATCAATGTCCGACTCTTTGTGAGAAGTTCCTTTTACTTCAGAGCCAAAGAGATAGGCTAAAATGACTTGATTTTTTTTAAAATTTAGTTTTATATTTTTAAATTTTTCTTTCATAATTTTAATTAATCTAAAATTTAAGAATTTATCGTTGGATGTTTTTTCGGATAGAAATTCTCATAATTTAAAACCATTAATTGATAAATCCTAATTATCTTGTTTTTAGTATATATCTTTATTGGTAATAATGTCAAAATTTTTTATTGAAATTTTTGCTTGACAAGACTGATTTTATTGTTAATAATTCATAATATAAAAATTTTATTTAATTAACTAATCTCTCATACTGCTTTAAAAATTTTCTTGTTCTGAATTATTCAGAATTATAGCAGTAGAGGATTGCCCTTAATTTGGGTAATAACAAAGAAAAACTATGACAATTCCTACGATTGAAGAAATGTTAAAAGCTGGGATGCATTTTGGGCATCACACAGCTAGATGGTATCCTAAAATGAAACCTTTTATTTTTACTGCTAGAAAAGGAGTGCACATTATTGATTTAATAAAGACACAAAAGATGTTAGGAGAAGCTTTGGAGTATCTAAAAAAGTCTGCTAGCGAAGGTAAGACTATTTTATTAGTTGGCACTAAAACTCAAGTTAAAAAAACTTTAAAGAAAGTTGCCGAAGAAGCAGAAGTATCTTATATTTCTGAACATTGGTTAGGTGGTTTTTTAACTAATTTTTCTGTTATTCGTAATTTGATAAGAAAATATAAAGATTTAATAGAAAAAAGAGCTGCTGGTAAATTAGATAAATATACAAAAAAAGAACGTTTGGATTTTGATCGTGAAATTACAAAATTAGATACTAATGTTGGTGGTTTAGTAAGTTTAACAAATGTGCCTGACGTGATTTTTATTTGGGACATTAAACATGAAAAAACAGCTTTAACTGAAGCTGTAAAAAAGAATATTCCAGTAGTCGCTGTTTGTGATACTAATTCTAATCCAACTGGAGTAAAATATATTATTCCTTCTAATGATGATGCTACTAAAGCAGTTAAGTTAATTATGAATCTTGTAAAAGAAGCAATTTTAGAAGGCAAGGCAAAATAAATTATCTGAACCACTGAAAGTTTCTGAATTGTCTGAACCACTGAAAGTTTCTGAGAAATTCTGAGAATACTGAAAATTGCAAATGCAAATGCAAATTGTCTGAACCACTGAAAGTTTCTGAGGGGCTCTGAAAATACTGAGAAATACAAATAAATTAATTAATTAATTAATAAATTAATAATTAAATTAATATAAATTAAATTAATATAAATTAATATAAATTAAATTAAATTATATGGAGAATTTAAAGGTTTTGCGTGAAAAAACTGATGCGGGAATTGTTGATTGTAAAAATGCTTTAACAGAGGCTAATGGTGATATTGATAAGGCTGTAGAAATTTTAAGAAAAAAAGGAATAGCTAAAGCTAATAAAAGAGGGGATAGAGAAACTACTGAGGGGATAATAAAAGTAGTAGTTGATGATCAATCTAAAAATGGATATATATTAGAGGTTGACGCTGAAACTGATTTTGTTGTTTTAAGTGAAAAATTTCAAGAATTTGTTAATAAAATTTTAAATTTAATAATAGAAAAACAGCCTAAAGATAAAGAGCAGTTAATGGCTTTGTCTTTTGATGGTTCAACTGTTCAGGAAACTATCGATAATTTAAGTGGAGTAATTGGTGAAAAATTAGACATTAAAAGGTTTTCGATTTTATCTTCTAAAGGCACAGTAGGAGGCTATACGCATTTAGGCGGAAAGCTTGGCGTCTTGGTTGCTATAGATAAAGAAGGGGATAATCAACTGCCGGTTGATTTAGCTATGCAAATCGCAGCAACAGAGCCTAAATATATAACATCTGATCAGGTGCCTACTGATGAATTAGATAAAGAAAAAGAAATTTATATTGAACAATTAAAAAAAGAAGGAAAACCAGAAAATATAATGGCTAAAATTATTGAAGGCAAAATTAATAAATATTATAAAGAAGTTTGTTTGGTTGATCAGGAGTATATTAAAGATGATAAAAAGCAAGTAAAAGATATTTTAGGTAACGTAAAGATTGAAAGTTTTATTAGATATAGTTTGTAAAAATTTTTTATGAAAATAGCTCAGGTACAATTTGCGCCGTGGGATAAGGTGTATGATTTTGATTCAGTCGGACTTGGTTTAATAGTTGGCGATAAAGTTATTGTTAAAACAGAGATGGGAGTTGAACTAGGGAAAGTTGTTAGTTTAAAAGATATTGATCGATCTAAATTAGATCAAAATTTTGAGATAAAACCTATAAGCAGAAAAGCTATTAATGCTGATTTAGAAAAAATACCTGACGAAAAACAAAAAAATGAAGATCTTAAATATTGTAAAAAGATTGTATTAAAATATGGATTGCAAATGAAGTTAATTGATATTCATTATTCTTTTGATGAATCTAGACTTACAGTTGCTTTTGTTGCTGATAGTCGCATAGATTTTCGTGAATTAGTTAAAGAACTTACCCGCCATTTTAATCGTACTATTAGATTGCAACAGATCGGCATTAGAGATGAAGCAAAAATTATTGGCGATTTTGGTCATTGTGGCAGACAGTTGTGTTGCAAAAAATTTCTAAATGAAATTACTTCAGTAACTTCTGAAATGGCTGACATACAGCAATGCGCTCATAGAGGTTCAGATAGAATCTCTGGAATATGTGGTAGATTAATGTGTTGTTTAGCCTATGAAGAAGAGGGTTATAAAAAACTTTGTAATTGTTTGCCTCCGATAAATAGTGAAGTAAAAATTGGCAATAAAAAAGGGCGGGTAGTTAGACATTATGTATTAAAGCAAACAGTTGGAGTTTTATTGGAAGGTATCAAAGGAGAAAAGGGTTGTGTGGTTGAAATAGAGGCTAAAAAGTTAAAAAATTGTTAGAAATTTTAAGACATCATTATTAGATAAAAACAGAATTTAAAATAAAATACCGATCCGAAATTTCCAAAGATCGGTGCTCTTCTATGCTGTTTGGCATTACGAAGTAGCGATAAAATGATTAATAAAATAATCATCTTGTCGCTACTTCGTATTTGGTTTTTTCATAGATAGATTCTATAAAAAATTTTTTAAATTTTTAAAGAGCTTTTATTGTAATTTTATTAAATTTATTCAGAATTAACTTTTCAATTTTCCTATATTGACACAGTTTATTCTATCTGTCAAATAAAGTTTCCTGAATTTTACTCCCCAGCTTAATTATTTTTTTAAAAAACATTTCTCTCTTTTGTCATCTCGAACCATGTAATCTCTCTTTTGTCATCTCGAACCATGTAATCTCTCTTTTGTCATCTCGAACCCTGTAATCTCCCTTTTGTCATCTCGAACCCCATAATCTCCCTTTTGTCATCTCGAACCCCATAATCTCCCTTTTGTCATCTCGAACCCTGTAATCGGGGTGAGAGATCTATAATAGATTGTTATTTTGCCAAGCTAATTAAATTAGAAAAGTAATATCAATTCCGCGCTTTAATAAATTTGTAATTTGTATTGCTATTGCTATTGCGAGTCAAGTAATCGTGCGAAGCAATCTTTGGTAAAAATTAATGGAAGTGTCTCTTAATCAGAGACTGCGGAGCCTGTCCCGAGTAAAGCGAAGGATCCGTGTTCGTCTGGTTGCAGGCTCCTCTCGCAACGATAGACCCAATAAGCGTAAAAAATAAATTATGTAGAAGTATCAACTATTATAGATCTTTCACCCGCCAAATGCGCGGGTTCAAGATGACAAAAGGGAGAAATGTTTTTTAAAAACAATTAAGCTTTGAAATAGAATTTAAGGCGCTGTAACTGCTCACAACTCTATTCTTTTGTCATTCCTGTAGATGTTTACTAATTCGTTGACAAAAATGATATATTGATATCATTTAATAAACTAATTAGTAACATTATGCGGAACACTACAAACGACAAGACTTTAGCTATCAA
>JAURWF010000049.1 GCA_030655095.1 bacterium | reverse complement strand
TATATGCTGGAGCGCCATTTGAAGAATAGGTTTGTTCAATACCACTAGTATCTAAATTATCAACTATATCATTAATGGCATGACAAATATGATTAGCAGATAGATAGTCTTTAATATTAGGTGGCAATAACATTAATTGGTTTTGATTGTAGGGTTTAAAATTTGGCATAAAATTAAAAAAATTAAATTATTTTATACCCTTAGTATATCACATTTAGAACTAAAATTACAGAAAAAAATGTGGATACCTTATTTAAAAAACAAACGCAATTTTTATCTAAATCTGTCTGATTTTATTAAATTGTTAAAGGACTTTTTAGACAGCCTGGGCTGGCGGACGACAAAATTCTCGGATAACGATTCTTAGCAACTTTAATCCAGAGCCATAGCCGTGAATTTTCACAAGTTGCATTATTATTATACAAAAAAAAATCCTTGGATTCCAAGTGCTTAACGTTACAAGTGCTAACGTTAAGGATTAAGGAATCCAAGGAAAAAAGGTTCAAAAAATGAAGAAACCAAGTTCTAAGCCAGTCGCGGAACCACAACGCGACGGCGATACCCGGCACCCCAAAACCCGGCACCCCAAACATCGGAGTTCCCAAACGGACGGACATCCACGCGAAGCTCGTCGTCGGAGTAGACAATCACGCAGGCAACGAAGAAATTACCCTTACCACTGCTCAAGCTTCTAAACGGGATAAAAGTCAGCCCATTCAAACAGAGCAAATCGCGATGCGACTCGATGAATTCTATTGCCTGGTGTTCGCTACTTAAACAAACACTTTTTGGATCACCAAACATTTGTGAAAACATTGCATCTTTCTTCAATTGTCGTACGTCGACAATTTTTTCTTTTGTTGCCTGCCCTTTCTCATTTAGACCCCAATTCTCAAAATCAGAGTCTATGTAAGAAAAAAGAGTAGTCTCGTTCGAAAAACCTCTGGTCCCATCAACCGCTTTAATAACGATTGACTCACCGCCAGGGACTGGTTCAAAAAAAGAATTCTTAACTACGTTTTTTCTCATTGTGCACCCCCTAAAAATTAAATTTACCCGAATTATTCGGGTAGCTTATCTCTCATATGAGACAAACATTTGAGAAACTAACCAAATAATTTCCCAAATACTTATCTCATAACTGAAAAGCCTTAAACTATTGATTTTAAAAGAACAAAATGGAATTTTTTATGTTAATATAAAAACAATAAAAAGTCAATACTAAAAAATATGGCTAGAATTAGCCATATTTTTTCAATACATTTTTAAAAAATTGCGTTCGTTTGTAAAATAAAATTTTAATTTTTATTTAATTCATTAAATTCTTCTGTATTTAACCCAGCTTGTTTAAAAATGCTTTTCAAAGTTCCTTTTTTTAGATCTTTATTATGAAAAGGAATAACTACTCGGCGGTTATCTTTCTCGTTTAGCATAGTAATGTGGCTTCCCTTTTGATGATCAATAAAAAAATTAATTTTCTTTAATATCCTAATTATTTCTTTGGGTTTTAAAACAGATAATTTCATATTTAACAAATAGCTAATTTTAATTTTTCTCTAAAAGCTGAGGCAGTAAATATGGGCACTTCAATTATCCCAATAAACTCTTTTTTTGATTCTTCTGGCACTAACTCCCCATGTTTAATTAAGCTTTCTACATAACATTGAATAGCATCTTTAGCCATTTTTTGGGCTTCTTCAAAAGTATCTCCTTCTGTCACACAACCAGGAAGCGCTGGGATAGTGACAATATAACCACCTTCTTCTGCTGGTTCAAAAATGGCTGTATATTTATAAATTTTCGCTTGTTTTTTTCGCATATAAAATTAAATTATTTTAACTTTTTATAAATTTTTAAGAATAGCGATGACTTGAGCATTTATATATTTTATATTATCATAAACAAAAATCAAAAGTCAATATAAAACTTTTTATATTAAATAATTTTATGTTATAATTAATTTGTAATTTCGTATTATTTTTCTTATGATAAACGATGAACAACTAAAACAAATTCTAATCAAAGATGAAATTATGCCGGCGGTTGAATTTGATAAAATTGCTACTGACGCAAAACTTTCTAATAAAAAAATTGCAGATTATCTTATTGAAAAAAGAATTATTACTAATGCTATTCTTTATGAAGGTATTGCTAATTTTTTTAATATTCCTTTTATTGATCTTAATAACCAAATAATCCGCAAAGATATTTTAATGAGCATTCCTGAACCAATTGCTAGGACTCATCAATTAATCGCTTTTGACAGCGATGACAAAACAATAAAAATTGCAACTTTAGATCCTGAAAATTTAGAAATTTTTGAATTTATTAAGAAAAAAACAAATTTAGAACCAGAAATTTATTTAACTACACCTGAAAAAATCAATGAAGCAATAAAACAGTATCATAAAAGCTTAAGCACTGAATTTAAAAACATATCTGAAAAAGAAACTGACATAAATGGCAATGAAGATTTAAAAAAAATGGCAACAGATCTTCCGATTGTTAGAATTGTTGATACTTTATTGGAATACGCTATTTTTGAAGAAGCTAGCGATATTCATATTGAGCCAGAAAAAAAAGATTTAATCATCCGTTATAGAGTTGATGGCATATTGAGAAATGTTATGATTTTGCCTAAAAACGCCCAATCAGGGGTTATCGCCCGTATTAAAATTTTAGCTAATTTAAAAATTGATGAACATCGTTTGCCTCAAGACGGACGATTTAAAATTTCTGCAAAAGATTATAATATTTCTTTTCGTGTTTCAATTATTCCAACTTTTGATGGAGAAAAAATTGTCTTGCGTCTATTAAATGAAAAAGCGCAAATATTAACATTAGAACAACTAGGTTTTCAGCCTAGCAGCTTAATTGCTATTAAAAGAAATATTGCTAAACCACATGGAATGATGCTTGTAACTGGTCCGACTGGATCAGGAAAAACCACTACTCTTTATACAATACTCAATATTTTAAACACACCTGAAGTAAATATTGTAACAATTGAAGATCCAATTGAATACAGAATGCCACGTGTTAATCAATCACAACTTAATCCTAAAATTGGCTACACGTTTGCTATGGCTCTTCGAGCTTTTTTACGCCAAGATCCTAATATTATTATGGTTGGTGAAATTCGCGATCAAGAAACAGCTGAAATCGCTATCCATGCTGCCATGACAGGACATCTAGTTTTATCAACACTACATACAAACGACGCTGTAACAACACTACCTCGTTTATCTGATATGGGCGTACCAGCCTTTTTAGTTGCTTCTACAACTAATGTAATTATAGCGCAACGTTTAGTTAGAAAAATATGCCCAAACTGCATCCAAAGCTATAAAATAGATAAACAAATAGTTGATGAGCTTAAACAACAATTAGACATTGCTAGTATTATGAACGCCCTGCAAAAAGAAAGAACAATTATTGATGCAAAAAAAGGGCTAGAATCTTTATTATTTTATAGAGGAAAGGGCTGCAAACAATGTAATAATTCTGGATACAAAGGACGAGTCGGAATTTATGAAGTGCTAGAAATAACTGAAGAAATATCAGAACTTATTTTGAAAAAAGCTAATCAATTAGAGCTTAAAAGACAAGCCATTAAACAAGGAATGTTAACTATTGTTGAAGATGGGTTTATTAAAGCTAAAAATGGCATTACAACTATTGAAGAAATAATGAGAGTAACAAAAGATTAAAAACAAGAAACTAGGAAATAAAAAATACTTTTTAACTTTAAAACTTTAAGGACTTTATAAACTTTAATGACTTTAAGGACTTTATGGACTTTAAGGACTTTATGGACTTTATGGACTTTAAGGACTTTATGGACTTTAAGGACTTTATGGACTTTAATGACTTTATGGACTTTAATGACTTTATGGACTTTATGGACTTTATGGACTTTATAAACTTTTAACTTAAATTTATGTCTATTAATTTATCACAAACTGACAATCAAACAGAAGAACAAATAAAAGATAATTCAGATACTTTAGCTAGTAGAGTTGGGAAATTTTTATTAAAATTTAATACAATTCCATTGTCGGAAAAATTATTTTTTATTCAATATTTGGGTATTATGTTAAAATCAGGCATCCCTTTATCAATCAGCCTTAATACATTAGCAGTACAAACCACTAATAAAAGATTTAGATGGATTATTAAAGATGTCGCGAGTAATGTTGAAAAAGGCACGACTTTTACTGAAAGTTTAAACCCACATGAAAAAATTTTTGGGCAATTTTTTATCAATATGATAGAATCAGGCGAAATTTCTGGTAAATTAGAGGAGGTTTTAGCGCAACTTTATATCCAATTTAAAAAACAATATGAATTAACATCTAAAGTAAGGGGCGCTCTAACTTATCCAATAGTTATTCTTACAGCAATGTTTGGCATCGGCACTTTTATGATGATCGTTGTTGTGCCACAAATAACAGTAATGTTTAAAGAATTTAACGCTGAATTACCATTAATGACTAAGTTGATTATTTCAGTTAGCAACGGATTAGCGCAACATAGTATATTATTTCTTGTTGGCATAGCCTTATTTATTATTTTTTTAACTAGTGTTTTAAGAACTTACAGAGGTAAATATATTTTTCAACTACTGCTTTTAAAATTGCCTATTTTTTCACCTATTATCAAAAAAATTAATTTAGCTCGTTTTGCTCGAACAATTAGCTCGCTTCTTAAAACCGATATTATGATTGTTAAAAGTTTTCAAATAACAGCTGGCGTTTTGGGTAATTTACATTATCGCAAAGCAATGAATGAAATGGCTGATAAAGTTAAAAAAGGCGAAAAAATAAACGAAGCTATTTCTTGTTATCCAAAACTTTTTCCGCCTGCTGTCATTCAAATGGTTTCAGTTGGAGAGGAAACGGGTGAATTAGATTATATTTTAGGTGAGCTGGCGCAATTTTATGAAAATGAAGTTGATCAAATTATGAATAATTTGCCATCAATTATTGAGCCAATATTAATTTTAATTCTTGGTGTAGTTGTCGGTGGCATGGCTGTAGCAATTGTTATGCCAATGTACACTATAACCTCTGCTATGTAGATATGTTTAAATCTTTTAAAAACAATCAAGGGAGCATGTTGATGGATATAATAGTTAGTTTAGGAATTATTGTTTTATTATCAACAATAGCTCTGCCCTATTTAAAAAAATACCAACCTAATTTAAAATTAAATGGGGTTGCTCGTGATTTAACTACTGATTTAAGATATGCTCAACAGCTAACTGTTACTGAACAAAAAATCCATCAAGTTGTTTTTGATTTAAATAATAATCAATATCAAATTTTAAAAATTGATACAGCAACAACTACTATTAAAACAGTAATATTAGATCCTGAAATTAATATTAAAGAAATTACTGGCTTAACTGACAACAAAGTAATTTTTAATTACTATGGCAGTGTTTCTTCTCCTGGACAAATTATCCTGTCAAATATTAATAATTTAACAGCGACCATTAATATAAAACCATCTGGATATATTCAATTAGAATAATTATATTTAATAAGGGGCGGTTTGCAGGTCAAGCCCGCAATGACAAAATTTATATGTTTAAAAATAATTTTAATAATAATCACGGCTTTTCGTTAATTGAAATAATGGTTGCTTTTTTAATTTTAGTAATAGCTTTTATTGGCTTAATTCAAGCTTTTCCTTTTAGCCAAATAATGGTTAAAACCGCTGAAAATTCCTCAAAAGCATCTTATTTAGCGCAAGATAAACTAGAACAAATATTATCGCTTGGCTATGACAATATTCCTATCGGCGTGATTGAAACAAAACAACGTTTATCAGCAAGCTCAACTGATTATCTTTATTATTTTCAAAGACAAACAACTATTGATTATATTGATGGCAATTTTCAAGTTTCGGCTAGCAGTACTGGCATAAAAAAAATTTCTACTACTGTTTATTATACTAATAATATTTCAAAGACAGAAAAATCTTATAATATCTCAACAATAATTAGCCAGAGATAAATTATGAACAACAAATTAATTTCTAAAATTTATAAGTTAAAAACTAACTCAAGAGGATTTACGCTAATGGAAATAATGGTAAGCGTTTCTCTGTTTGTTGTTATTATGCTACTCACTGGATCAATTTTTTCATTAGCGCAAAAATCTTATAATAAAAGCTCGGATTTAGCTGAATTAACACAGAATAGTCGTGTTTGTATTGATCGCTTATCAAGAGAATTACGTCAATCAATTTATGTTATCACTGAGCTACAATCAACTGAAGAAGAATCAACTAGCGAAATATTTTTTCAAGATGGACACGATATTAGCCAGATTACCTATCTACGTTATTATTTATATAACAATGAATTAATAAGAGAACATAAGGCTTATTTTTTTGCAGATTCTCCATTAATTTATGTTGCTCATAACAGCGTTGATCAAGACAATAACCCACCGCAAGAAATAATTTTAGAAAATTACACAGTTGGGGAATATTTTAATCAACTAAAATTTTGGGGATCAAACGGTTTAATAAATATTTCACTTAAATTAATAAAAAATTCCAATGTTTTTGCTATAAAAACCAGCGTTTTTACCAGAAATTAAATTTAATTGTTTTAACTGCTCACAATTTTCTAACTTTACAAACTTTTGACTTTATAGACTTTAAGGACTTTTAACTGACTCACATGTTCAATTTCAAACAACTTAAGCAAACAAATGGTGTTGCTCTTCTGCTTACTATTTTAATAATGTTTTTAATTTTATTTTTAGGAATTTATGTTCTTAATTTTTCTTTAACTGAAACTAAAATTGCAACTAGCCAAATCAACGGAGCAAAAACTTATTATTTAGCTGAAGCAGGAATAAATGAAATGGTCTGGAAATTAAAAAACAATACTGATTATAAACAAAATTTTGAAACCGATCCAACTTGGACAACTAATTTTACTCGCGACAATCCTTTTGGCGCCAATAGTGGTTCTTACACAACTACTATAACTAATACTAGTCTTGCTCATGGAACAATTACTTCTGTAGGAACAATTAATATTGGCGACAATAAAACTAGCCAAAGAATAATTAAAACTTATATTTATAAAGCGTTAGGACAAACCAATATGGGCAACAACGGTGGTTATGCAGACGACAACATAGATATTTCCATTAGTAAAGTAAATTTCTTTGATGGCAATGCTCATTCCAATAATAAATTTACTGTTAACGGTTTTAACGCTGTTGTTTATGTTGAACAAGATCTTAATGCTGTTACTAATTACACAAAAAATCCACCTGCAACTGTCAATGTTGGAGGGGCTATCCATTCGCCAGAATACCCACCCGCTCCTGATCCGATAGCTATGCCTGCTATTGATTTTGATTCTGACGACAGTGAGTCTTATAAAAACAAGGCGACTGTTGTTTATACTGAAGCCGAATTTGAAGATTTAATGAGAAATAATCAAACATTAACTCTTAATGATCCAATAACTTATGTTATTGGAGACGTATCATTACGAGGTGGCCAAAATTTAATAGTCAACGGACTACTAGTAGTTAGCCAAGATTTAAATATTGGCTCAACATATTTTTGGGGCATTCGCCATGGTTTTAGTTCAATTACAATAAATCATACAGCAGGACAACAATCAGGTATTTTTGCTAAAAAGAAAATAGCTTTTAAAGCGTCTGCTGGTGGAATTAATATCACTGGCCTAGTTTACGCCTGTGAACAATTAAGTATTTTAAGCTTTCCCTCTGACCATACATTCACAATAGTTGGCGGATTAGTTAGTAGAAAATTAACTATAACTAGTTTTTTACGAACTCTTAATATTTATTACAACAATGATGTTTTAGCTGATGCATTTTTAGCAACATCATTTTCTCCGACAGTTACAGTAGAGCACTGGGAAGAAGAATATTAGAAAAATAAATTTTGTGTTATAGTATTAATATCCTAACTTTATAGACTTTATAAACTAACTATATGTTTTTAAATAATAATTCAAATTATCCGATTGGTTTGGACATTTCTGATTTATCGCTTAAATTAGTCCAGCTCAATAAAATTCAAAATAAAATTAAAATTCAAGCTTTAAGTAAAGTTAATTTGTCAGAAGGTATTATTGATAATGGTATTATAAAAAACCAAGCAGAATTAATTAAAGCCATAAAAACATTAATAGCTAATCCACAATATGGTAAAGTAAGTTCAGAAGAAATAATCGCTTGTTTACCAGAAACAAAAACTTTTATTAAATTAATTGAAATTGAAAAAACGCCTAATCCTTTAAAAGAAGTTATTAATCAAGAGATTGAAAAGCATATTCCAATGTCGCTTGACGAAATTTATTATGATTGGCAAATAGTTAAAAATTCAATTGACAAACAATCAATTTTAATCGGCGTAACGCCCAAAAACATTGTTGATCAATACGCCAGTTTATTAGATCAGGCTAAATTATCTATCATTGCCTTAGAAATTGAATCAATTTCTATTTGCCGTAGTTTATTAATAGAAGAGGCTGGCTTGTCATTAATCTCCTCGGCAACTGCAATTCGTCAAAATCCACCAAAAATAATTTCCAAAGCTGGTAATTATGGCATTATTGATATAGGAGCTACTCGTACTTCTATGATTTTTTACTCCAAAAATACTATTCTATTTACAGTAAGTATGCCAATTTCTGGTAAACAAATTACTAATAATATTGCTGATACGTTAGAATTAAGCCAAGATTTAGCGGAAAAAGCAAAAATTTTTTGCGGCCTTGATAAAAGCAAAGCTCAAGGTGTAATAAAAAATATTTTAACAGATATTGTAAAAAAATTAATAGAAAAAATTCAAGAATCTCTAGAATTTTATAATTCTCATTTTGCTAATTGTGGCGCTTTAGAACAAATATTGCTTTGTGGAGGCGGGGCGAATATAAAAAACTTAACACAGATTATCAAACAAGCAACAAACACTGAAGTAAAAATTGGCAATTCTCTAATTAACCTAGCTAAAATTGATGAAGAATTTTTAAAAATTTTTAATGAAGAGTGTATATTTGATCTTAATTTACTTAAAAAAAATAATCACATTAGTCAAAAACCGCTATCAATCACGCAAGACTCTAGTTCAACCTTTTCCACAGCTATCGGTTTAGCCTTAAGAGGTATTGTGGTGGATGAAATGTAAAAAATTATGTTAGTTCTAAATTTAATTTCGGAAAAATTTAAAAAAGAAATAAAATTAAAATATTTTTATCAATTAATAAAAAAGATAAATTATATTTTAATCATTATAGTTATTACTATTACTACTATTTTATTATTTGCTAAAATTATTTTACAAAACAATTTTATTGAAATAGTAGAGCAAACCACCCTAGTCACTAAAAATAATCAAAATTATAATAATAAAATAAAAGAAATTAATAATAAATTAAAAGCTGTTTTAACAATTCAAAACGACTTTATTCTTTGGTCAAAAATAATTGAAGACATATCAATAATAACTCCAGCTAATATTACATTAAGTCTAGTAAAAATGGATTTAGCTAATAAAAATATTAAACTGCAAGGCAAAGCAAAACAACGATCCGATCTGCTAGAATTGAAAAATAATTTAGAAAAATCAACCTTTTATACCAATATAGAGTTTCCTGTAAAAAATCTTTTAGAAAAAGAAAATATTAATTTTGAGATTAACGCTAAAATTAATCAATAGACTTATGAGATTAATTAATCTACCAAAAATTAATTTGTTTAAAAAAATTATAATAAATTTAATTATTTTTTTATTTATTATTTTTGCTTTATTGTTTTTTATTATTTTTCCAACAATAAATAATATCAATCACATAAGCTCTGACATTGAAACGCAAAAAATAGATTTAGAAAAAAAATATATTAAAACACAAAATTTAAAACAAATATCAACAGATTTAAATAAAATAAAACCTGAACTAAGTAAATTAGATCAAGCCTTTATTAATAAAAATAGTGAGTTAGATTTTATTGCTCTTCTTGAAAAAATTGCGACAAAAAATAATGTTGATCAAAAAATTAATTTTGGAAACACACAGTCAATAGAAAATGAGGTTTATGAAAAAATTCCACTTCAACTATTAATTCAAGGCAGCTTTTTTGATCAACTTAATTATTTAATCAATATTGAATCACTAAATTACTATATTAACATAAAATCTTTAGAAATATCTCAACAAGAAATTAATACTGATAATAAAAAAATGCCACAAACATTGCTTAATTTAAAATTAATCGCTGATACTTATTGGCAATAAATATGAAATTTAATATAACAAAAATTACCTTCAGAACAATTAGCCACTATCTTTATGGCTTATTAGTTATTTTTATTATAATAATATTAAGCTATTTATCTCTATTTCTTTACAAAAATTTTTACCAAACAATCATCCAAACAAAAGAAATCCCGATATTAAGAGAAAAAGTTGCTAAAGAAACTGTTAATATTAATGAATTTAATAGAGTTATTGATAAATTAAATCAAAAAATAATCTTACCTAAAATTACCACTAATCTTAACGACCCATTTGATTAACTTCAAGTTTATTTAGGAGACATTTGGCGTAATCTTTTAATAATTGGTTGCAAAATTGTTATTACTTTTTTAATTTCTGTCTCAGTAGTATTTTTTCCTAAAGTGAATCTAATTGAGCTATGAGAGACCTCCTCGTTAATCCCCATAGCTAAAAGCACAGACGAAGCTTGCAAACTGCTTGAAGCACAAGCAGAGCCAGTAGAAACAGCTACTCCTACCAAATCAAGGGAAATTAAAATTGCTTCGCCCTCTGCGCCAATAAAAGAAAAATGCGCATGAGATGGCACGGACTGATTTAAGTCAGTATTTAAAATAACATTTGGTATATTTTTTGTAATCCCTGCAATTAACAATCGTCTTAATTTATCTATTTTTTTATTATTTTTTTCTGTTGTTTTTTTATCTAATAACTTTATAGCCTCCCCCAGACCAACTATTCCTGACACATTTAATGTGCCACTTCTTCTATTATTCTCATGATGCCCGCCTAATTGAATAGCATCAATTAGAACGTCTGATTTTACAAATAACGCGCCAACACCTTTTGGTCCATAAATTTTGTGTCCGGAAAGCGATAATAAATCAACGTGCAAATGTTTGGTAGAGCAATTTAAAAAATTTACAGCCTGTGTAGCATCAGTATGAAAATAAATTGCAAATGGCTTATCACCACGATTTTTTGGTTCTGTTTCTTGCCATTTTTTCAATCTTAATTTATTTATTTTTTGAATCCACTTTCCTATTTCATGAATTGGCTGGATACTGCCAACTTCACTATTAACATACATTATTGAGACAAAAACAGTATTATCTTTTATCGCTTGTTTAAAATCTTCAATATCAACAGTTCCATTAGCTTTAACTGGCAAAAATTGGACTTCAAATCCCTGCTCTTGCAAAACTTTAAATAACTCTAATACAGCAGGATGTTCAATAGAAGAAGTAATAATATGAAATTTATCATTAGGATTTTTTCTTTTTAAAGCTTTTATTATTCCAAAAATAGCCAAATTGTCAGCTTCTGTAGCACCTGAAGTAAAAACAATTTCTGAGACCGAACAATCTAAAAATTCAGCCACTTTCTCTCTTGCAACATCAACTCCTGTCATCGCTTCTTGCCCGAAACTATGGACCGAAGAAGGATTGCCAAATTTATCACTAAAATAAGGCAACATAGTTACTAAAACTTTTTTATCAACTGGCGTAGTCGCACTATGATCTAAATATATTTTTTTATTTTTTTCTTGTTGCATATTTATAAATTTTTAAATCTTAAAATTATTTTTTTACTAACTTGCGCATTCACGATTGCAAGTTTTACAAAACTTTTCACAAGAACATGCTTTCCCTTGATAATTATCAACTGCATTTTTAAACGCTTCTATGGCCAACATAGAACAATGAATTTTTTGCGCTGGCAAACCACCTAATTCTTCTACTATTTTTTTATTATCAACTTTTAATGCTTCTGTCAAAGTCTTGTTCTTTATTAAATCAGTAAAAACAGAAGAAACTGCGATTGCTGCTGCGCAACCCATTGTTTCAAATTTTATATCTTTTATTGTTTTGTCTTTTATTTTTAAATATATTTTCATTATATCCCCGCAAGCGGGATTACCAACTTGACCAATAGCATCAGGATTTTTAATAACGCCTTGATTATGAGGTTTTTGAAAATGCTGAATAACTTTTTTCGAATACATAGGAATTAGTTAAAAGTCTATAAAGTCTATAAAGTCAAAAGTCGAGACAATTACAAATTATTTATAATTAATTTATAATTACTGGCGTGCCTTTTTCTACCCAATCATAAATAATTTTTGCAGAACCAATTCCTAGCCTAATGCACCCATGAGAAACAGGAGTGCCTAAATGATTTTGTCCTTCTCTATAGCCATTTGGCCAAACTGGTAATTCATGAATACCAAATTTTTGATTTTCAATACCAATCCAATAAGGCATCCATAGTCCATATGACGACCAAGCCTTGATACTTTTATTGCTAGTTTTAAAATTTCCTTTTGGCGTAGAATTATTTTTACCAGAAGAAACTAAAAATTCTCCTAATTTAACATCACTTAAAAAATAACTCAATTTTTGTTGTTTTAAATTTATTTCTATTTTCTTAATTAATTTAGCTTTTAGTTTCGAATCTAATGGATTATAACCTTTGGCAATTTCTGCCCCGTCTTTATAACCATCACCATCAGTATCTGGATTAGTTAAATCAGTTTTAAATTTTATCTCCATTTCATCAGACAAACCGTCGTTATCATAATCATTATCCTTTATCTTCACTTTTTTAGGATTCAACGGCGAATAATTATTCTTTACTTCTTCACCGTCATTATAACCGTCGCTATCTGTGTCAGCTTTTTGTGGATCTGTCTTATATATATTTATTTCTTGCTCATCACTTAAACCATCATTATCAGTATCAATTATTTCACTCGCAAAAACTGGCAAAGCTATAAATAGAATAGCTACAATAATAACTAAGTTTTTCATAATAATAAAAGACTATTTTTTCCTAAATTAATTAACATTAAAAGCTTAACATATAATAAATTCCTTGACAATTCTATATCTTTTGTTATTATTATTAAATAGCTAAAGAAAAATTTTAGTTATTATTTTTTTAAATTTAATTTTTAAACAATCTTCAAAAGATTAATACAATATGGCACATAAAAAGGCTGGTGGCTCAACAACATTGGGTCGTGAATCAGAAAGTAAACGTTTAGGAGTAAAACTTCAAGATGGTCAATATGCTAAAATTGGCTCTATTTTAATACGTCAACGTGGCACTAAATATCATCCAGGACTAAATGTAAAAATTGGCAAAGATGATACATTATTTTCAACAATCGCAGGGTTTGTTAAATTCACCACTAAAAAATTGCTTAAATTTAATGGTCAATTTAAAACTAGCAAAATTGTTAATGTCTTACCACAAGCTATTTTGAAAAAAGAAAGTAAATAATAAAAATATTGCCACTACAATATAAATTATTAGACCGCTTATCAAAAAAATACCTCATGCTTATGAGGTATTTTTTATTTTAATTTAGAACTTAAGTTAATTTTTATTAAGCAAATTGGATGTTTAATTTATTTTCCACATTCTTAACTCTTTTTTGCAAATCAACTACTTCAAATCGATAAGCAATATTATCCAGTCGCAATTTTATACTATCATGGCCTTCTTCTAGAGAATCCAATCGATTTTCTACTCTATCAAAACGTTCGTTAACACCATCAAAACCACTATTAACTATAATAGCAAATTCATCAATTTTCTCATCTATTTTTTTTTCAATCTTACTTAACAAAGCCTCGTTATTATCTCTCATTTCTTTACGTAAATCATCACGTAGAATTTCACTGCTTGTTTTCATCTCTTTACGAAAATCATCACGTAAAAGCTCGTTACCAATCTTCATCTCTTTACGAAAATCATCACGTAAAATTTCATTGCTAGTCTTTATTTCTTTGCGTAAAATTTCACTGCTTGTTTTTATCTCTTCACGTAAAATTTTATTATTCTCTTTAAATTTCTGATCTAACTTTTCATCTAATAGGCCAGATATTTGTTGTAAATCTTCTTTTGTCATATTATTTTAATAGTTTTAATTATAATAACATTATATCACAAAGAAAAAGTGTGTCAAAATTATTTTATTAATCCTTTTTTGCTAAACAAACTTTAATAAATTCCACAAACAATGGATGAGGATCTAATGGACGAGAAATATATTCTGGATGAAATTGCGTGCCAATAAAAAAAGGATGATTGGTAATTTCTATTGCTTCAACTATTTGATTATCTGGAGAAACACCACAAATTTTAAAACCAGCTTTTTCGTATTGTTCACGATATTCATTATTAAACTCATAACGATGACGATGACGCTCAGAAATCACTGTTTCCTTGCCAAACTTCTTTTTATAAGCAATAGCCAAATGCGTATCTGGAATAATTTGGCAAGGCCAACCACCTTTTTTAATTGTTCCACCATAATGTTTTTTATCAATCGCCTCTTTTTGATTAGACATAATATGAATAACTGGAAAAGGAGTATTTTGATCAATTTCTTCACTATTAGCATTTTTAAAACCAAGTACATTACGAGCAAATTCAATTACAGCCATCTGCATCCCATAACACAAGCCCAAATATGGAACATTATTTTCACGACAATATTTAATAGCGCTAATTTTACCTTCAGAACCACGAGAACCCCATCCTTGCGGAATAATTATTCCGTCATATTGTTTTAAACTTTCAATTCCATTTTTTTCCACATCTTCAGTATTAATCCAATCTAAAATCGGCTTACAATTATTAGCTATCGCACCATGTTTTATTGCCTCTATTACTGAAATATAAGAATCAGTTAAACAAAAATCGCCTGAAGCAAAATATTTTCCAATAATTCCTATTTTAACAGTTTTTATAGCTGTTTTCATTTTTTTAACCATTGCACTCCATTCTTTTAATTCACCGCCTCTGTCTGGTAAATTAAATTTTGCTAAAATCCTCTTGCCTAAATTATCTTTTTCAAAATTAAGCGGAACTTCATAGATAGAATCAATATCAGGAGCTCCGATAACTCCTTCTTCTTGAATATTGCAAAAAATAGCAATTTTTCTTTTACGTGGAGCGTCAATACTTGCTTGAGAACGAGCAACAATAAAATCAGGTTGAATTCCTGCTGAATTCAAATCTCTAACAGCCCGTTGAGTTGGTTTAGTTTTCATCTCGCCAATAATTGCAGGGGCTGGTAAATATGAAACCATAATAAATAAAACATTTTCTGGCTCAGCCAAATGCATCATTCTAGCTGCTTCTAAAAATAATAAATTTTGATATTCGCCAACAGTACCTCCAATTTCTACTAACATAATTTCCGCTTTTTCTTTTTCAACTGCTAATTTTATTCTTCTAATAACTTCTTCTGGAATATGTGGCACAACTTCAACGCATTTACCTTTATATTCTAAATTTCTTTCTTTATTAATAACGGTCTGATAAACACGGCCAGTTGTCATGTAATTTTCTTTGTAGATATTTTTGTTTAAAAAACGTTCATAATTTCCAATATCTTGATCCGTTTCATCTCCATCTTCAGTAACAAAAACCTCTCCATGTTCAACTGGATTCATAGTGCCTGCGTCAAGATTAATATACGGATCAATCTTTATAGCACTTACATTATATCCATTTGATGTTAAAATCCTACCAATAGAAGCGCAGGTTATTCCCTTACCTACGCCAGAAATAACCCCACCAACTACAAATATATATTTAGTTTTTATTTTTTTATTATTTTTTAACATAAATGAATTTTTAAGACAAACGCACACTAGGTAAAATAATTTTATTATATTTCCCAAACATCAAAAATTTTATAATGCCCAGATTTTTCTTTCTCTTTATCCATTGTAATAATAGATAAATCTATATCAGGATAACTTTTCAAAAAAATTTTATAGTTTTTCTCATTAAATTTATCCTCACTAACTTTTACCTCAAAAGCATTTTTTTCTTTGGTAATAAAATCAATTTCATTTTTTTGAATTGTCCGCCAAAATCTTATAGAATCTTCGTTGTATTTTTCTAAAAGCTGACAAAGTGTAGCATTTTCTAAAAGACTCCCCTTATCCTCTCTTTCTTCAAAGCTTTTAAAATTATTCATAAAAAAATTACGCAAACCCATATCTAAAAAATATACTTTTGGCATCTTAGTTATTTCCTTTCTGATATTTCGAAAAAATGGTTTTAAAAGAATAATATGAAAAGATTTCTGCATTACATACAAATAATTATCAATAGTTGTCTTAGAAACCCCTAATGTTGTAGCTAATTCAGAAGAATTAACCAAACTACCTATTTGAGATGCAAATATCTTAAATAATCTATAAAATACTTCTTCCTGTTTAATGTTTGCTTCAAAAATATCTTTTTTAATATAAGAAAAAGCGATTTCCCGCAGAACGTCTTCCTTTTCCACTAAAGAAGACAAAACAACGCGCGGATAACCACCATAAATTATATATTCCCTAAAATAAAGTGATAAAGCTTCTTTTTCAGATAAACTTGACAAAGCAAAATCACTTTTTGCTAAATTCTCTTCATTTTTAAATAATAAAAATTCCCTAAACGATAAAGTACGAACATAAAATATTTTTTTTCTACCAGCCAAAGAATCTTTAAATTTTTTATCTAAATAAAAAGCTGAGGAGCCTGAAACAATTAATTTTATTCCACCACTATATTCATCGTACAAATATTTTAAAAAATTAGATGGATTCTTGAGGTACTGAATTTCATCAATAAAAATATAATTAGTTACATTTAAATCTAGGGTAAAAATCTTTAATAAATTTTTCGGAGACTTATTTAAAAGATCTAAATAGTCCAAATCCTCTAAATTTAGAAAATAAACTTGTTTCTTTTCTCCTATTAATATATCTTTTAATTGTTTCAAAATTGTAGTCTTTCCTGCCTGTCTTGCTCCGATAAAAAGCATTATTTCCGGATCTTTCAAATATTTTTCAGCTTTTTTTGTTATTTCTCTAATAATACTCATATTTTCAAAAAAAATAACTTACAAATACATAATATCAGATAATTTGTATTTGTCAAATTCAAAAACTAAAATATTACATTATAAATATTTTAGTTTTTGATTTTTTATTGCTTTTTAACATAAATTAATTTTTAAGACAACGAATACTATAAGCATTAGTCTTAGCTTCTAAGCTGTGATATACTCCTGCGAGTAATGATTGACTAGTTGAAGTGGTTAATGCTCTGATATATACATTTATACTAAGAGAAGTAGACGACCAACCATACCAAACTAAAGTACTATGTGCAAAGCGACCTTTGCCAGACATCACAGCATCAAAACCCGAGGTGCCACAAAGAGAAGGATTTCTACCTCCACAAAGCCCTGTTTTTTTCATCTTATCTCCTACTGCCTGTGCAGCTCCTCTCCAAGCACTAGCGAGACTATTAGCATCATATGATGTCATACCCAAAGCCATTTCCATTACACCCCACTCTGCAACTGTTGGTATGTGCCAACCAGTTGGACAAATACCTTGTACTCCTTGTGCTGTAGAATAATTCATTGCTTCATTCCATTGATATAATCCACCATAATTAGTACAATTCGTTTCACCACTAATACTATCACTATTACTATTCTTATAACCAAAGCAATATTTTTCTATTTTATTTACTACCTCTTTTGACTGATTTCTGTCTGCAGTTATCATTGTTCCTGTATTTAAATTTTCTGCCATCCAACATTGATTACCAATTTTTACTGTTTTATAAAGTTGCGTACTACCAGAATCCTTTACAGTTCCACCACATGAATCAAAATTAGCTGTAACTGTTTTTGAGCTGTCCATAGTTACAATACAAGTTCCAGTTCCACTACAACCGCTACCAGACCAACCGGTAAATTTACCGCCATTTGTAGCAGTTGCTGTTAAAACAACTGATGTGCCATAATTATAAACCTCTGAACAATTAACGCTATTAATATCACAATTAATTTTTGTAATTCCTGCGGGAGCGCTTGCTACTGTTCCAATTTTTGAATCTATTATTGTTGGGCCTACTCCATATATTTCAGTCGTTCCAGTTTTTATAACTGTAAGCGTAAGCAACTCAAATTTAGCTACAGCATCTCTTTCTTTATCCATAATCACAGTACAAGTTCCAACTCCACTGCTTTTACAATCACCAAAACCAGTATCCCAACCAACAAATTTAGAACCAGCTAAAGGAGTCGCCGTTAAAACAACTGACGTATTATTATTATAAACCTCTGAACAATCAGTTCCGCAACTAATTCCTGCAGGAGCGCTTGTTATTATTCCTGACCCTGTGCCAGTACGATCTATTTCAACTGTTAATTTAAGTAACTCAAAATTAGCAGAAACTGTTTTTGCACTGTCCATAGTTACATCACAAGCTCCTGCTCCACTACAACCACCACCTGACCAGCCAACAAATCTAGAACCTGCTAAAACATTCGCGGTTAAAGTAATTGGTGCATTGTAATTATAAGTCTCTGAACAATCTGTTCCACAACTAATTCCTGCTGAAACACTTGTTATTGTTCCTGAATTTCTACCTGTGCCTATCCTTTGAACTGTTAATGTAAGCAATTCAAAATTAGCAGTAACTGTTTTTGCGCTGTCTATAGTTACTTCGCAATCTCCAATTCCGCTACAACCACCACCTGACCAACCAGCAAATTTAGAACCTGCCAAAACATTTGCGGTTAAAGTAATAGATGTATTATTATTATAAATTCCTTGACAACTAGTACCACAATTAATTTTTGTGTCAATGCTTATTACTGTTCCAGAATCTTTTCCTGTACCTGCTCTTGCAACTGTAAGTACATATGCGGGTAATGTAAAATTAGCTATAACTGTTTTTGCGCTATCAATAGTTGCAACACAAACATTTGCAGGTACGCCAACAACACAATTTCCAGACCAACCAGTAAACACAAAAGGAGAAACAGTATTTGCTGTTAGAGTAACAGATGTGCCATAATCATAATTTTTAGAACAATTACTGCCACAATTAATTTCTTTATTAGTGTTTGTTACTGTTATTGATCCTGCATCTACAGGAGTACTTCCTGAGTCATAATATATAGCTCTTTCAACCTTAAAATCATATGTAAGCAATTTAAAATTAGCAGTAATTGTTTTTGCGCTATTTATAGTCACCATACAAACTCCTGTTCCTGGACACGCAACATCCGACCAACCAGTAAATTCAGAGCCAGTTGCAGGAGTTGCCGTTAAAGTAACAGACTTACCATAATCATAACTTTCTGAACAATCAGTCCCGCAACTAATTCCTGTTGGAGCGCTTGCTACTGTTCCTGAACCTGTACCAGATTTTGCAACTGTAAGCGCATATGTAAGCAACGTGAAATTAGCAGTGACTGTTTTTGCGCTATTTATACCATTATTAATTAAAACTGAAACATTACCAGAGAGATTATTAGCCACAGCCAGATCATTTTTACCATCACCATTAACATCACCTATAGCAACAGATATTGAGCGTTCGCCTGTTCCATAATCTACTTTTGTAGCAAACGTGCCATTACCGTTATTAATTAAAACAGCAACATTACTAGGATTATTATTAGCCACAGCCAGATCATTTTTACCATCACCATTAACATCACCTATGGCCACAGACATTGGGAATGTGCCTGTTCCATAATCTACTTTTGTGGCAAACGTGCCATTACCGTTATTAATTAAAACAGAAACTGTCTTGTTGTCCCCATTAGTCACAGCCAGATCATTTTTACCATCACCATTAACATCACCCATAGTAACAGAATATGAAGATACGCCTGTTTCATAATCTACTTTTGTGGCAAACGTGCCATTACCGTTATTAATTAAAAC
>JAURWF010000045.1 GCA_030655095.1 bacterium | reverse complement strand
TGTTTTCGTATATTATACACAATATTGCGTAATGTACGAATATTGTGTATACTTGTTAATAACACAATTTAATTATATATTAACAATATATTAAAAGCAAATGGAAGTTTATTTAAAAAAACTAGAAGATGAACTAAGGTTGCGAAATTATAGTCGCCAGACTATTAAAAGTTATTTGCGATGTGTGACAGAGTATTTGTGCGCAAAGCAAAACAATTTTGGCTTGGTAGATATTGATTTTATTAAACAATATTTATTATCTAAAATAGATGTTGGCATGTCCTCGCAAAGTATAAATCAAAGATTGCAAGCTATTAATTTTTTCTGTTGGAATGTTTTAAAATTCAATAGCAAAATTGATATTAAATTTGCTAAAACGCCAAGTAAATTGCCGATTGTATTGTCAAGAGATGAAATTCAATTAATATTAAAAACTATTACCAATGAAAAACATAATTTAATAGTGGCTATCGCCTATGCTGGCGGTTTGCGTGTTAGTGAAATTATTAATTTAAAAGTCAAAGATATAAATTTAGCAGAACTGACGATTCATATTAAAAACGCAAAAGGGAACAAAGATCGTATTACTATTTTGCCTGAAAAATTAATTAAAAATATTGAAAAGTTAATTTCAAATAAAAATCTTAATGATTTTGTTTTTGAAAGCGAGCGTGGAGGAAAATTAACAGAACGAACAGCACAAAAAATTTTTGAAATCGCGTTGAAAAAATCCGGTATTCAAAAAGATGCTACTTTTCATTCATTGCGTCATAGTTTTGCTACTCATCTTTTGGAAAATGGAGTTGACATACGATATGTTCAAGAACTTTTAGGGCATCAAAATATCAGAACAACCCAAATTTATACGCATGTTACCAATCCAAGTTTAAAAAATATAAAAAGTCCGCTATAATCACTATAATATAATTAGAGTCTATCGCAGAATACTCTTTTAAATATAAAATTTCAAATTTTTTGGAATTTTATTCCAAAGATGGTATTTGACGACAAACCCAATTAAGTTTTACATAAAAACCTCTAATACATTTTTATGATTATTTCTATTGCAGGACAAGCTGGTTCTGGCAAATCTACTATTGCTCAAAAACTAGCCAAAAAACTTGGTTGGCAGTATTATGATATGGGAACAATAAGACGACTTAAAGCAAAATCGTTAAATTTATCTTTAGCTGAATATAATAAATTAGGAGAAAATGATCCACAAAGCGATTTAGAATTAGATCAATATCAAAAAAAATTAAGCAAAACATTAGACAATTTTATTATTTCAGGAAGAACTTCTTGGTATTTTATTCCTAATTCAATAAAAATTTATCTAGACGTTGATGCTTTTGTTGGTGCAAAAAGAGTTTGGTTAGAATTAAAGAAAAAAAACTCTCGCAATGAAGATAAAAACCTTAAAACAATAGAAGATGTTCTTAAAAGTCAACATCAACGAATAAATAGCGATGTAAAACGTTATAAAAAGTATTATCAAATTAATGTCTATAATCACAAAAACTATGATTATATTCTAGATACAACAGAATTAAACAAAAAACAAGTTTTCAGTACACTCTATAATTATATAAAAAAACAAATTATTGACAAAAAATAGCCTTTATTATACTATAATGAAAGCAATAATTAATTTATCACAGACAGATAGAACATTAGCCGTTCTATCTTTTAATTAAACATATGGCCGAAGAAACTACACAAAGCGAAGAAACAAAAAAAACAGAAGAAAGAATTATTCCTGAGCTTAAACCAGGTATGTCAGTAAGAGTCTATCAAAGAATTAAAGAGACAAACTCTAAAGGAGAAGAAAAAGAAAGAATTCAATATTTTGATGGAATTATTATTGCCAAAAAACATGGCAAAGAAGCAGGAGCGACTATTACTGTTAGAAGTGTTTTTGATGGCATTGGCGCAGAAAAAATATTTCCTCTTAACTTACCGACTATAACCAAAATTGTTGTAACTAAACAAATAGTAACCAGACGAGCCAAACTATTTTTTCTAAAACGTGGCTACAAAAAGAAGCTTAAAGAAAAAAAAATACTTAATGTTGCTTAATATTAAGGATTTATTACTAAATACCATTTTAGCGACATTTTTTTAATAACTCTGTCGATAAAATGGGCGGGTGGTGAAATTGGTAGACACGCAAGCTTGAGGTGCTTGTGACAGCAATGTCTTGGAGGTTCAAGTCCTCTCTCGCCCACAAAATCAATTATGAATTAAATTGTTAATTAAATTGTTAATTAATTTTTGGGCACATAGCTCAGTTGGCTAGAGCGCTTCGTTTACACCGAAGATGTCCAGGGTTCGAGTCCTTGTGTGCCCACTATATATGTTTAGAACTCATACGTGCGGAGAATTAGATAAAAAAAATATTGGACAAAAGATAACTTTGTCTGGATGGGTACACCGTCGAAGAGATCACGGTGGAATTATTTTTATTGATTTAAGAGATAGGTATGGCCTCACACAATTAAAATTTGATCCTGATATAAGCCAAAAAGCTTTAGAAGAGGCCGATAAATTACGCAGCGAATGGGTTATTAAAGTCAAAGGAGAAGTAGCACCTAGGCCTGATAACATGATAAATAAAAAATTAAAAACGGGAAAAATTGAAATTCAATGTTTAGAAATTGAAATTTTATCAAAATCAAAAACTCCGCCATTTGAATTAAATGAAGAAAAAGCCATTGAAGCCAATGAAGCTTTGCGTTTAAAATATCGCTTTATTGATTTAAGGCGGCCAAAATTACAAGAAATATTAAAAATTAAAAATGATTTTTTTCAACACATAAGAAAATATTTCAATGATCGCGATTTTATTGAAGTGCAAACTCCAATCTTAGCTAATTCTTCGCCTGAAGGCGCACGAGACTTTTTAGTACCATCTCGACTGCATGAAGGGAAATTTTACGCTTTGCCGCAAGCACCTCAACAATTTAAACAACTTTTAATGGTTGGTGGGCTTGATAAATATTTTCAAATCGCCCCATGTTTTCGCGACGAAGACCCAAGAATGGACAGACATTATGGAGAGTTTTACCAATTAGACATGGAGATGAGCTTTGTTGAACAAGATGATGTATTAAAAATAATGGAGCCATTAATGAAAACTCTTACAGAAAAATTTAGCGCTAAAAAAATAGTAAACATTGAAGAAAATGGCCGTTTTAAACAAATACCATGGAAAGAAGCAATGAATAAATATGGAACTGACAAGCCTGATTTACGTTTTGATATGGAGATTACGCCGATAACTGAAATAGTTAAAGACTGTGGATTCTCAGTTTTTACTCAAGTCATTAAAACTAGTGGAACTGTTCATGCTTTAAAAGTTGACAATGGCGCTAAATTTAGCAGAAAAGAAATTGATGAATTAACAGAAGTCGCAAAAAGTAAAGGCGCAAAAGGATTAGCTTATATTATTATTAGAGAAAGTGGCGAATTGCAGTCTCCAATAATAAAATTTTTAGGAGAAGAATTGACTCAAAAAATTATTAAAGAAGTTAAAGCTAAGGCAGGCGATATAATATTTTTTGGCGCTGATGACTGGAAAACTGTTTGCTTAAGTTTAGGCGCTGTTAGAAATGAATGCGCATTAAAACTTGGATTAAAAGATAATACAAAAGCAGCTTGGTGTTGGGTTGTTGATTTTCCAATGTATGATTATTCGGAAATTGAAGAAGGCCGAATTGATTTTGGACACAATCCTTTTTCTATGCCACAAGGAGGTTTAAAAGCCCTAAAAACAATAGATCCATTAAAAATTTTAGCTTATCAATATGATTTAGTATTAAATGGATTTGAAGCATCCAGTGGCGCAATCAGAAATCATCAGCCAGAAATTATGTATAAGGCGTTTGAAATAGCAGGATACACAAAAGAAGAAGTTGACAACAAATTTGGCGCTATGATTAGAGCTTTTGAATATGGAGCTCCTCCTCATGGCGGAAATGCGCCAGGCGTTGATCGTATATTAATGGTGCTTTTAGATTTAGATTCTATTCGCGATATTTACGCTTTTCCAAAAGACGGAGGAGGAAAAGATTTAATGATGGATAGTCCAAGCGAAATTAATGAAAAACAATTAAGAGAACTCAATATAAAAACAATAAAATAAATTTACAAAAATTATTTCGAACTGTTTACTCCCCATTTTTTTGTCATCTCGAACCCTGTAATCAGGGTGAGAGATCTATAATACATGACTTATAAATTAAGACATTTTATTTTGCTAACCATCTATTATAGATTCTTCATCCCGCTTAGGCGGAATTCAGAATGACAAAAAGTAGGTTATGAGCAGTTACGTTATTTCATCTTCTTAAATATGAAATATTATACTAAAACAGCAGAAGAAACTTTAGTTTTAGCCAAAAAGTTTACTAAAGAACTAAAAGGAGGAGAAGTTATTGGTCTAATCGGCAATTTAGGCGCTGGAAAAACACTTTTTACCAAAGGCATTGCAACAGAATTAGGAATTAAAAAAAATATCACCAGCCCAACATTTGTTTTAATGAAAATCTATCAAGTAAACGAACATAAACAAATTAAATTCTTAGTTCATATTGATGCTTACAGAATTAAATCAGCAAACGATCTGACTGCCATCGGAGCCAATGAATACTTTAATCAACCAGACACAATAACAATAATAGAATGGGCTGATAAAATAAAGAAAATCTTGCCCAAAAAGACAAAATTTATTAAAATTCTCATAAACAAAACAGATAGGACTATTAATTTTAATTTTTAAAATTATAACAAGAATCTAAGATGATAGAGCTCTAAAAGGTGGATAACTTTGAATAAATTTTTTAATTTTATTTTTAATTACTTTTTATTTCCGCTATAACCAAAAACACACTTATTTTTTTATTTTAGGAAATTTTTCTAGCGAGACCTATTATATATTTTTATAGTTTGATTGTTCGTAAACAAAATCAAGTATCGCTTGTATTGTTTTTGCTATATTTTCATCATGAATAGTATAAAGAATATCTTTTGATCTAGAAAAAAAACCAGTAAAATTTTTAAAAGAGACTATACTTAATGGAAAATTTAATTCATTCGGCAGTATTCTTGCGCTACCGCTTCTTTTTTTTAATATTTCTAAAAGAGTGCCTATTATTTTTCCTTGTTCAAAAAATTTTACTCCTCCTATAGTCCCAATCCCTTTTAAAACTATTCCTTTCCTTGAGGCTTTTTCTTGCCATTTTAAATTCCATTCTTTATCTTCAAACAAAAACTTTACATCCTCCGAAGTTTCTATGGAATAGATTATTTCGCCTCTTTTCATCTGTAAAGCTATTTCAAGGAATGAGTGAATGTCTTTTGGAAGAAAAAAGTTTTTTTGTTTTGAATTTAATCTTATTTTTTTTATTTTTTCTAATTTTTTATATACATTTTCATATATTTCCAAAAGATTAAAATCATTATTCATTTCAAAAAATGTTCGTTTTCCTTTTTTAACAGTATTTAAAATACCTCTTTTGGAAAGTATTTTTACTAATTTATATATACTAGCTCTTGCCACCCCCAAATACTTTGAAAATAATGTTATGGAACCATAGCCATTATCTACAACATATTCAATTATTTTACTTTCATAATTAGAAAAAGACGCTTTTTTTAAATAATTACTTATTTTTTCTTCTGTTTTTTCCATATAAAAAGTGTATCAAAAATATACACTTTTGTCAATTTTTTTTATATCTTTTGTAAGATAATAAAAGAACGTTCTTTGAAATATGAAGAGCAAAAGCAAAAGGCATTAGTTTAGTTAGGAGGTGTATTATGGCTATAGGATGGTCAGGCAGTAATGGTGGGATTACTCAAAATTACAAACCTATTTCCGCAAAAGATTTGAGATTAGATTACATTCAACAGATGAATTTTTATCCATTGGAGGTGTCGTATTTTATCAACAACAGATGTAATCTTCAATGCAGACACTGTTATGTAGGTTACGAGAATGGAAAGGACTCTTTATCTATCAAAGATTGGAGAAAAGTTTTTGATGAGTGTATTGAAATAGGTGGATTGACTTTTGGAAATGTTGGTAAAGAGCCACTGTTAAGCTGGCAGAAAACCAAAAATTTACTCCTATATTTTAAGGAGCAAAGAGAGGAAAAACCTAAATTACGCTTTGGGCTGGTAACTAATGGATTGCTGTTGAATGAAAAAAAGATAGAAGAGATTAACAAGATCAATCCTGACTATATGGACATAAGCCTTGATGGCACCGAAAAGGTGCATAATGCTATTCGTGGGAAGGATACTTACAATAAATTAATGGCTAATTTGTTGTTACTATCCCGCTATGATTTGTTAAAAAAGGTATTTGTTAGTTTTACTATCAATAGATTAAATTGCGACTGTATTGCTGAAGTCGTAGAAACAGTCTATAAAATTGGCATCAGGAACTTTTTATTATCACCTTTTATAACTTTAAATACGAATGAAGAGTTGTATTTGGCAGATATGTTTATCCTTCCGAGGATGAACAAATTAGTACAAGGTGATCTAATAGACTTCAGCCAATATGATGACTTGAATATCTATGTTAAAAATAACTTTTCTTCACCATCAAGTAGCTTAATGGTGGAACTTGTGAATGAGAGAATTATTGATAAAAAGAATATATTCATTGACGAATATGGGGTTATCTTTAACAAATATTCTTTTAATGGCAATACAGTCTATTTTAACTATTTGCCATGGGACAATGCTTTTGTGCAAGCTATCAGGATAAGTCATGATGGATATATTAGCAACTGTTATGACATGTTCTTTAAAGACTATCCAAATAGAACCGTTGGGAATGTAAGGGAAAAATCAATTAGAGAGATATTAAGAATACAACTATCGCCGTTTGGCAAAGGGGGTGCCAATAGAAACAGGCGGTAACAATTAGCTACTTGAAAACCCAAGGCACAACAAAATATAATAAACTATGTTTTGTTGTGTCTCTTTTTTATTTGCAATAATCAACAATAAAAACACGCCAACAGTAATCATTGCATCAGACAAATTAAATACTGTAAAATATTTTAGATCTAAATAATCAATCACAAAACCATATCTAACTCTATCATACAAGTTGCTACTAGCTCCCAAAATAATTAAAAACAATGGAATTAGATTGCTCTTTTTGCCAATATTAGCGCAATATAAATAAAAAAATATTAAACCTATTATTATTAAAACAATCAAAGCTATTAAAATATTGCCGGCTATTGGCAAAGAAAAAGCAATGTAATAATTTTCTTTATAATTAAACTTTAAAATTTCTTGAATTAAATTAAATTCATAATCTTGCCTATTAAACGCAAAGGCTTTAAAAAAACGATCAATACTAATAAAAAAAATGGCGACTATCATTAAGGGTCTGTCGCCAAATATCATATTCGGTATAAAATTCCAAATTTTTATAAATTTTGTTAAAAACTTTTTCGCTAATATAACCATATTCCCTCAAAATTTTTTAAAAAAATTTCCTAAAAATTTGAAATTTTATACTCGAAAGAATATTTGGCGACAGACCCTAAAGCTCGCCATTTTTTTTGAGTATCTAAAACACATAAAGTTAAACCATTTTTTGCATCTTAAGCTTACAAGCAATACAAGTATTGGCAACTGGTCTAGCTAATAAACGTTTTTCGTCAATAGGCTGTTTGCAATATTTACAAATTCCGTAAGTATCATTAGCTATTCTATCCAAAGTATTGTTAATGTCTCTTAAAGTCTCTTCCAAAACTTCCTCTGTAGCTAAGCCTGTCGTATAATCATCTACCTCCTGCACACTCTCGTCATACGCATCGCCATAATCAGGGAATTTAGCATGACGTACATCTTTTTCATGAATGTCTTGCTTAGTAAAACTTTGCAAATCTTTTGTAATTTGTTTTTTTCTAACTAATAATTCTTTTTTAATTTGATCAATAATTTTCTTGTTCATAAAAAATAGCTTTAAAAATATAAAATAAATCCGAATAATTTTAATATACATTAAAAAATTAATTTTAGCAAATTTTAAAGAATAAAAAAAGGAGCCCAGATGGGCCATTTTTTAATTATTAAAGTAGCCCTAGTTCTGAGCTCCATCCTTAAATGCTTTTTCTTTACTACATCTTTGTGATAAGTAAGAAAAATCCCTTAACATTCAAGGCTTGAGCTTTTCTCCCGCTTTTAAAAAGCAATTTTCTACCGACGATTGGTTGATCACAATATTTAAATTATGATCAGCCTTTTTTTATAAAGCTATGCGGTCTTAGCTTTTTTTGTCAGTAAAAAATAAAATAATTTTTCCAAAAATATCTTTTTTAGGAAAACTATTTTTTATGCTTTTTAAATTTCATTTTTAAAAGGACAAAACACTATGTTATAAATATAGCACATAAAGAATAAAGGAGCAACTATTAAATCCGTACAACTAAATCTAAAATTAAAACTTTGCTAATATTAGAAATTTATTTAAATATAAAAAGATAATTATTCTCTTATTTTTCCACTTTAGTCCACGCTACTGTGGACTAAAGTCCACTACTTATCCACAGAATTTATTTTTTTACTATATTTTATCAAAAACTTTAGTCCACGATAATGTGGACTAAAGTTTTAAAAAGCCGTGCTTAATCTTTTTATAAAAAAGACTTTAGTCTACGCTACTGTGGACTAAAGTCTTTTTTTCTATTTAAAAACCAAAAAGGTAAATAAAAATCTTATTATATTTTTGAGGCCAGAGAGGGAATTGAACCCACGCATAGCAGTTTTGCAAACTGCTGCCTTACCGCTTGGCTATCTGGCCATTACAAGCTCAACATAAACTAAAGTAATCATAACAAAAACCTATTTAAAAAACAATATTAAAAAATCCTAACTTTTGTTAAGATTTTTTTAATTTTATAATAATTTATTTTGTTTTAATTTATTTTAATACTTCTACTTTCACGTATTTTACTCCGAGCTTTATAGCATCGGCCCTATTAAGCAACCAAACATCAACTCTATCAGAAAAACGAGTATTCATTCTATCTCTAACAATAAATACTCTTTCTCCGAACAACTCAGGAATCTTAACTTTAGTACCAAAAGATAAAAAATTAGCAGCAACAGTGTCTTCTATTCCATGCTTACAGACATTAAAGCCATTAGCAGTTATGCAAGGAGAACCATCAGTTTGACCAACTTCTGAATTATAAGCAGTAATAACCCGATAACTGCTCTCTCTTACTTTTAAATTTTTGCTCTCAGGTAATTGATTAATAAAAATTGGCTCTTCTTCAGCATCTTTAATTAAATATTCGGTGCTTTTAATTAAATCTTTTTGCTCTTGGCTTAAATTAGACTCTTCTACTATTTGATCAGCCATAGCTGAAGCTGGAAATAACAAAAGATTAAAAGAAAAAATAAACACCAAAACTATTAATATCCTTTTGGCTTGCTTTAATGAAATAAGACGATTATGATTTTTTCTTAATGCTTCCATATTTTTTAAATTTTTTGGCAAATAAAAAACCTACCAATATTAACTCTTTATAAAAGAGAAACATGATAGGGATTTTCTGTTTCTATAACTATGTTATCACATAGACCGACTAAAGTCAACCTAAAAAATTGACTTTAGTCTAAGCTACTGTGGACTAAAGTCAGAATTAGTCAAAAGTCAAAAGTCAAAAGTCTATAAAGTCTGTTGAGAAATACTCTTCTAGTTATAAATTTACCAAATTAACTAATTGGGCAAATTGGCAAAAACAAAAATAGTTATAAGATAAGAACTTACGATAATTATTAAACCAATAATAGCACGCGTTATTGTCTCTTTAGCTTTAGTTACTTTTTCTTCATCTCCTGCAGCAGTCATCCAATTAAACCCTGAGTAAAGAAGTAAAATTAAAAAAATTATACCAAGTAAGCCCAAAATAGCTTGAATAATAATACTAACAACATCAACGACTCTAATGGTATCACTAAATCCCGCTGCCGCATTAAATGCGTTAACTTGACTTTTAATCTCTGTTCTTGAACTATCTGTTAATACTCCTGCATAGCTAATCTTTCCGATTAACAAACAGCCTGTTAATAAAAATAAAACTAGTAAACTTTTTATATTATATTTTTTATTTTTTATTTTAAACATATTTTGTTATTACAGACGCACTTTTATTATTGCGAACTTGGCCCACACCCCCCAATGTGTCATTGCGGGCTTGACCCGCAATCCACTCCTATCTAATTTATAATAAATAAGTGGAAACAAAAATCCAAATAGCATAAGACCCAATAGTAATAATTAAACCAATAATTGCGCGAGTAATTGTTTCTTTAGCTTTTGTCACCCTTTCTTCTTCTCCTGCAGCTGTCATCCAACTAAAACCTGCGTAAACCATTAAAATCAAAAAAACTATTCCCAATAAACTCAAAACAATGCGAACGACTAAGCCAATAATACCAATCATTGGTATATTTTCATATGGCCCTTTGCCTCCACCCCCAACATCCATTAAATTACCTACAACAGGATTGGCAACAGTATTAGCAAAAACAAAATAAGGCAACACAAGTATTGCTATTAAACAGCTTAAAATTAAAATTCTTTTAACTATTTTTGGCATATTAAAATTATTTAATTTAGTACATTTAATGTCTGTCGCCGATTAAATAGGCAAAAATAGATTTTTTGGCTAACCTTAGCTAATTCGCCTAAAAAAGTCTAAAAATTTATTTGACTAACATTAGCGAAATAAATTTATTTGGCGACAGTGCCATTTAATGTAGCTGTACTTATTTGAAATATAACAAAATAACTAATAGCATAAGCACTTAAAACAACAATTAAGCCAATAATTGCGGCTGTGATTGTGCTTTTTGCTTTTGTTATTTTTTCCTCTTCCCCTGCGGCGGTCATCCAATTAAAGCCAGCAAAAATTATTAAAATCAAAAAAATTACACCTAGAAGTGATAAAACAACATTGATAACAGTCGTAATAACAGCTAAAAGAGAAACTGTTTTTGCGGTATTATAGCCAGCATTTTTAGCCACAGAATCAGTTGGATCTGTATTTGAATTATTTTTAAATTTAAAAGCATCCGTTAAATTTAGCGCTAGCTCAGACGCATTTACACACATTACTGGAGCTAAAAACGCTACATTAAATAAAATTATTAAACTTAAAATGATTTTATAAAATTTTTTATATTTAAATATTTGCATAGTTTTAATATTTTAAACTTTTGGAGTTAGTCCAGTGCCTATAAATACTGTAATAGCATACGCGCCTAAAACAATTATTAAACCAATAATAGAGTCTGTAATAATTTTTTTTGCTTTTTCTGTTTCCTGCTCATTTCCCCGCGCAAGCATCCAAGTAAACCCGCCGT
>JAURWF010000038.1 GCA_030655095.1 bacterium | reverse complement strand
TAAATGACTCGCCTTTAGCAATGCGATCTATATACTCAATCATATTTTCTCTTAAATTTTTTAAACCAATAATGTTTTCCATAATTTTAAAGTTAATTTTTAGATTAACTTTAATTTATCAAAAGATTAACTTATTGTCAATTTTTTAAAGATATTTTGTAAAGTAAAACATAGTTTTAAAAATATTTGTATAAAATTAATTTTAAAAATTAGCTCCTGTGCCATCTCTAAGACATGGGTTGATGCTTATATGTATATGATTACTTTCTTTGTGAATAAATTTTGCTTTGCAATTTTGTGCAGCTGTTTTAATATTATTATTAATGGGGTTGCTAACATCTTCTCCACCATTACCAATATCAACGGCATAGGATTTGTAGATGCCTGCTCCGTTGCTATAGTGACAAGAGTTTGAGCTATGCTGTTTGTTTAGACAATTTTTTAAATCACCTGCGCAATTTATATCACCAATTGACGATATTTTATTTTTTTGTTTACTTTGAAGGTTGCTTTGGTTTGCCATGCAATCTAAAAAACTTAAAAGATCGTCTGAAGCATCATTAAGTACTTTGGCTTTATCGCTATAGTCAAAATCGTATTTAATAATAATATTTGCCATTAATGTATTTCTGTTGTATTTCATTGGTCCATTACAAACGCAACATACAGCATCGCTATTTTTAATTAGTTCAAATCTTTTGACGGGATTTCCATTATCTTTTTCAGATTGCATGGTGTCGCAATAGTATTGACAAATCTTTAATTCCGCAACATTTCCTGTAACAATATAATTGAAAGCGTTATCTATAAATGAATCCATCCAATTAGGAAAAATGCTGGTTGTTGTTACTCCGCTTTTAGTTGCTTTTAATTTAACTCCTTGATCTCCTCTAAGCGTGCAAATGTCTAATCCGGATCTTGTCGCGATAGAACTTATAGGTGTGTTAATTTTAGCAACAGATGTGATTTTTAGTGGTTTTAATGCAAGTAAATCCGGGTTGACTTGGTAGAGAATTGTATAAGAGCATAAAGCAATAACTAATCCTGTAAGACTGGCTGTAATCCATGCTTTTGCTTCTGTAATTTGAGAAGCATTTCCTCCTGCGGTTAGCCAAATTACGCCAGCAACCATTAAAATTATAGCTGCCAAAATTCCTACAATGCCAATTGCATATTTGTAAATACCAGAGATATATTCGCCAATCCAATTAATACAAAGTTTAGACTTATCATCTGGGCATGCAGTTGGTTTGGATTCTGAAAAGATTTTGTTTAATCCACTAAAATCAACTTCCAAATTAGGCATAATAAATGTTGGCATACTAGCGTTTACTTCTGCTTTTACTGAAGTTGGAAAACAAAAAAAGCTAGCTATAAAAAATAGCGCTAATGGTAAAAATAATATAATTTTAATTTTTTTTAAATTCATAAATTATAATTCCCAAGGATAAATACAATTTTCTTTTTTCTCACCATCTAATCCAGCTATCTTATATTTATTAATTTTATATTTATCAATAAAATAGTTAATAGCAGTTTTATTAAATTGTTTAAAATTAAGTTTGACTTCAATTGGTAATAAATTATTTTTTATAGTTAAAATAAAGTCAATTTCTTTTTTGTCTTGAGTGCGCCAATAGAAAATATTTTCTGACTGATATTTTTTAAGAAGTTCTGTAAATATGCTGGCTTCAAAAGAATGACCAATAATTTCGCGAGGTAAAGTACGGAGCCAAAGTAGATGGCACAATCCAGTATCGTAAAAATAAATTTTTGGAGTTTTAAAAAGTTCTGAACGAACGTTGCGACTAAATGGTTTTAAAAGTTTGATAATATAGGTGTTTTCTAAAAGAAAGAGATATTTTTCTACGGTTGGTTTTGCTAAATCGGCGGTATTAGCGAGTTCAGTGATATTCAATAATTGCCCGTTTTGCGCTGATAAAATTCGTAATAGTTTATTAAATTTATTTATGTCTTTTATGTCTGCCAAATCTCTTATATCTTTTCTGACATAAGTATTAATGATTTGTTCTAGAAATTTTTCTTTTTTTTCAATATTTTTTGTTAGAACAATTTGTGGGTAGCTTCCAAAAAGGACAAATTCTTTATATAATTCTTTTAGTTCGTTAATAATTATATTTGAAGTTATGTTTTTTTCTTTTTTTAGTGGATAATTTTTAAATAATAAAAATTCATTAAAAGAAAGTGGAAAAATTTCAAAATTAATTGTTCGACCGACTAAAGAGTTTTTAAATTTTTTCTTTATTTCAAAACTGGACGATCCTGAAATTATAAGTTTGATGTATTTATAATGATCAGCTACCAGCTTTAAAAAAGACGAGGGGTTTTTTAAATATTGAATTTCATCAATAAAAACAAATACTTTTTTTGTAGTAGAAAAAGATTTGATGTCTAATTTTTCTTCTAGTAATGAGTTTAATGTTTCTGCTCCTTTGTTTAGTTCATCAAGAAATCGTTCGTCTTCAAGATCTATATAATATGTAAGCGCGCCTCTGTCTTTTAAATAGTTTTCAAGATAATAAAGCAAGTGCGTTTTTCCAACTTGTCTAGCTCCATGAAGCACAATTATGCCGTCATCATAGAGATATTTGCTGATCTCCTCAAAAATATCTCTTTTGTATATTTTGTTATTCATTTTGGCTAATAATAAAGTAATATATTAAATATAAAGTATACTACACTATATTTTATATTTAATATAAAATATAGTCAAGGTAGAAAAAAATAGCGCTAATGGTAAAAATAATATAATTTTAATTTTTTTTAGATCCACAAATTATTTACAATATTTTCCTCTTGTAGGAATTCCTTTAATGCATTTTCTAAAAGGAATACCTGCGCTATCGTCGCAACATAATCCTTCGCAACAAATAGAAGTAAAAACACATGATTCGCCTGTTTTTTCTTTTTCACATAATTCACATTTTTTTTTAATACAAACTGCTTTTTTAGATGGTTTAGCGGTGACGACGCAACTAGTTCCAGCGTTATTTCTTGTACAAAATTCTGGGCAGCCAATAACATATTTACATAGGCCAAGATAAAAATTCATTATTTGTTTGTCAGCGCAGTCTGTTTTAAGTACGTCGCTTGTGCACTTTTTGGATTTTTTATAAAAGCAACATCCAGTTTTTGAGGTGTATATGGCTTCTTTTGTAGCTTTTTTTTCTCTTGGACTTACTCCTTCTTTGTCCATTTCTTCGTCCAGTTCTTTGAGTCCTATGCTTGTATCTACTTTTATATTTCCCACATTTGCTACATCTAAAGATCCAAAATTTACTAAATCAGTATTTACTGTTGCTAAGATTATATAAGAGCATAAAGCAATAACTAGACCAGTAAGACTGGCTGTAATCCATGCTTTGGCGTCTGTAATTTGAGAAGCATTTCCTCCAGCTGTTAGCCAAATTACGCCAGCGACCATCAAAATTATTGCTGCTAAAATTCCAACAATACCAATTGCATATTTGTAAATTACTATAATATAATTGCCAATAGAATCCCCGCTAATTGTTTGCGGGACATTAGCAGGAAAATCTGCGCCAATACCAACTTCAGGCGTAAATTTAATTGGTCCAGCAGCTTGACTGGCAACAGGTGCTGTTAATAAAAAAAATATACAGATTATTTGTAAAATAAATACTGTTATAAAAAATATTGTTAGAATTTTAGGTAAAGATTTCATAATGTATTGTCATTGCGAGCTTTGTAATCAAAGCGTGGCAATCTTTTTGTGTTTGTAATTATAATTTTCAGTATTTTCAGAGCCCTTCAGAAACTTTCAGTGGTTCAGACAACTATAAATGTTTGTAAATATCGTGGTTTCCGATTGATATGAATAGAATGTCGCCATTCTTTTGTCGTTCAAAAATAATTCGGTAATTTGTATTTATGGAAATTGACCAAATGCCTTTAAAATCGCCATGTAATTCATGTGTGCGCAATGAAGAGTGAAGCGGATTTTCTTTAAAAATTTTTTCTTTTTTTACGGCAATATCAATAATGTCTTTTGGCAGTTTTTTTAAGTCTTTTATAAAATTTGTTGAATATTCAATTTTTTCAATAATCATAAAAGATCAACTATGGAGTTAGCTTTTATTGTTTTCCCGTTTTTGTATTCTTTTCTTGACTCTATTATAGCTGACATTAATTCTTTTTCAGATATGATATTGCTACTATCTGCTTCAAATAGATATTTAAAGTATTCGCTAATTGAAGCAAAACTACTGTGTTTTATATAATTTTTTAATTTTTTTGCTATGTTTTCCGGTAGGGAAACACTGATAACTTGTCTCATAAATATTTTTGTTAATTATTATACTATAAATGTATTACAGTTGTAATACATTGTCAATAGTAGATAACGCTTATTTCCCTATAAATTTAGTCTTGTCATCTTTTTTTCTCACTTCAATAATAATTTTCTTAATTATATTGCTCGTAATATCTTTTCCGCCTAAGCCGACAATAAAATTTTGAATTTTTGCTGATATTTTTCCTGTGCATATTGCTTTTATATCAGAAGCTAGACAACCCATATGACCCAAGGAAATAGATTTATCTAAAACAGCAATATATTTAGCAGATTTGAGTACTTGCAAAATTTCTTTTTCAGGAAATGGTCTGAAACATTTAATTTTTAAAATTCCTATTTTTTCTTTAAAATTATTATCAACAGTGTCTTTAATTGTGCCAATAACAGAGCCCATGGCTATTAAAATTGTTGAAGCATTTTTTGGGCCATAATACTCTAATAAACCGCTTTCAATGGAATTTTTATTTTTTAATTTTGTAATTTTTAATGCAGGATTAAATATTTTTTTAAAATTTTTATATTCTTTATTAATAACTTCAAGGCTTGCTATTAAATCGTTATGTAATTCTTGTCTAATTTCCATATAATTTGTTGGCGTTACTAGCGCGCCTAAGGTTATTGGATTTTCCGGATCTAAATATTGACCAGTTGTTGGTTTGTAGTCAGGTAAATACTTTTTAATAAGTTTGGTGTCATAAATAATAACTGGCTCATAAGAATGAGTCATAATAAAACCATCAACATTCACAATTACTGGGAGTTTAAGTTGTTCTGCTAATTTATACGCTATAATATGCTGATCAACAGCTTCTTGGTGATTTTCTGCAAATAGTAAAATCCAACCAGCGTCGCGAATTGTCATAACATCTTGTTGATCATTCCAAATATTGATTGGAGCTGACACTGCTCTATTGGCGCAAGTCATAACAATCGGCAATCGCATTCCAGCAATATTATAAATTACCTCAGTCATTAAAAGAAGTCCTTGTGAACTAGTTGCGCTATAAACACGAACGCCTGTAGCACTGGCGCCTAAAATAATTGAGGCAGCCGCAAATTCGCTTTCAGCGCGAATATATTCATAATCAGCTTGGCTATCAGCTTTAAATTTTGCTAGATCTTCTACAATATGAGTTTGAGGAGTAATTGGATAAGCAGATATTACAGCAGGAGCGATGTTTTTTATAATTAAAGCAATGGCGCGAGATCCTTCAAGTATTTGTGGTTTATTCATAAAATTAATTTATTATTTTTTTGTCATTGCGGGATTGACTCGCAATTCATTCATTAAGAGTGATTTTATTTTTCCTCTTTTTCCATTATAACTGCCTTAGCAGGGCATTCTTCTGCGCAAAGACCGCAACCTTTGCAGTAATTATAATCAGTAATTGGTTTTAGTTTTTCGTATTGTTTTAAATTTTTCATAACAATACATCCTTCTGGACAAATGCGTGAACAAAGACCGCAAGATATACATTTGTCATAAGAAAAATTAGGCTTAAATGTCCGCCAGCCTCCAGTTTTATTAACTATTGTTGAGCAAGGCTTAACAGCAATATTTATTTTCATATTTTTTAGCTTTTTAGCTTGTAGCTTCTTAGTTAGCTTCTTAAAAATGCTTTTTTGGAATTTCCCTAAAAAGCGAAGAAGCTAATTAAGAAGCTAAAAAGCTACAAGCTACAAGCTAATTTAACTGCATTAATATTTTTAGCAATTAGCTCTTTATTTTTGTCAGCAAATTTTTCCTTAATAGCTGACATTAAAGAGGCAAGGCTAATTATATTTGTGAATTTAACTAAAGCGCCTAAAATTACTGTATTGACAATATTTTTTCCAAGAATTTCCATAGCTATTTTTGTGGCATCAATTGTATAGATATTTTTTTGAGGTAATTTTAATTTAAAAATAGATTTGTCTTTGGATGTATTAATAATAATTTTAGTTTTTGGTCCAACGCCGTTAATTAAGCTGGCATTATTTAATAAAGTTGAATCTTGAATAATTAAAATATCTGGTTGATAAATTTGTTCATGAGTTGTTATTGGTTTATTATCAATTCTAACATAAGATTCAACGGGCGCGCCTGTTCGTTCCACCCCAAAAGAAGGGAAAGCTTGAGATTGTTTCCCGTCTATAAAAGCGGCGATAGCTATTAATTCAGAGGCTGTTACAACTCCTTGTCCGCCACGACCATGTATGCGAATTTGTATCATAAATTAAAATTTATTTTAGCATCTCTTCTATGATTTGTATAAAAGTGTCATGTGGAATGTCTCCATCAATTTTATGTCCGTTAATAAACCAAACTGGCGTGCCTGCTAAATTTAAACTAGATCCTTCTTCAAAATCTTTTTGGATTTTTTGTAGATATTTTTGTTTTGTTAGGCAGTCAGTAAATTTATTAATATCAGCTCCGAGTTGATTGGCTAGCGCAATTAATTGTTGATCAGTTTTTATTCCTTGATTTTGAAATAATTTATCGTGCATTAGCCAGAATAATCCTTGTTCTCCAGCGCAACGACCAGCCATTGCTAACAATATTGATTCTTCGCGTATTGGATAGTCTTTAAAAACTATTTTAACTTGATCTTTATATTTTAGACTAATTTCTCTGATGTTAGGATAAGAATTTTTGGAAAAAGGACAGGCAAAATCAGCAAATTCAATGATTGTTATTTTAGGCTCCGATGCTCCTAGCCAAAAATTATCTTGGGTTGATATTTGATATGTTTTGTTTGTAGTTTTAAATTTTTGGTTAACTATATTATACTTGTTTTGTTTAACTAAATCAAAAAAATAAAAACTTACAGCAATAGAAAAAATTAAAAAGATTGTAAAAAAGATAATTAAACTAATGCCCCACCATGTTTTATGCCAGCTTTTTTTTTCTTTGTTGTTAAAATGTGACAATTTTTTTGTGCTTGACATTTGTTTTTTAAATTTAAACTTAATTGCAATAATCTATTAAATTGCTTATTATTATGTACAAGTTGTATTATAGCATCTATTAATATTTTAGAATAATTTAAAATGAAAAAACAATATCAATTTTATGTTTAATATTGTAAAATTTTTTCCATCTTTTTTAAAAAGAGAAATTGCTGAACTTTATATTTCCGTGGCAATTAAAACATTTGCTCTTTCAATGATTTCTATTTTTGAGCCCCTTTATCTTTATGAATTAGGATTTTCAATTTCGCAAATTCTTTTTTATTTTGCGTTAACTTATATTTTATATTTTTTTGTTGTGCCTTTGGGAGGTAAGATTATTAATCGTTTTGGATTTGAACATTCAAACCTTTTTTCTATCCCATTTTGTATTTTGTATTTTTTGACTCTTTATTTTATTTCTTTTAATTCTTTTTTAATTTTTTTAGCGCCTATTTTTTCAGTTATTTATAAAATGTTGTATTGGCCTAGCTATCATGCTGATTTTGCTAAATATGGAGTTGAAAAAGAAAGAGGAAAAGAAGTAGGTATTTTAGATTCAATAAGTCAATTATTTGGAGCGATTGGCCCGCTTATTGGGGGATTAATTATTGTTTTTTTTGGATTTAATGTTTTATTTATTGTTGTTTCTTGTGTTCTTCTTGCTTCAGCTATTCCTCTTTTTACAACAAAAGAAAAGTTTATTTCTCAAGAAAAATTTTATTATAAAAAATGTTTTGAACGTTTATTCTCTCAAAGAAATAGAAAATGTATGTGGAAATTTATGGGAATAGGCGAAGAAATGATATCTTTTGTTGTATGGCCTATCTTTATTTTTTTAATTATAAAAAATTATTCTATAATCGGAGGGTTAATTTCTTTATCTATTCTAATTAGTATTTTTGTTACATCTTATATGGGATATTCTTTTGATAATGGAAATGGAAAAAAAATGCTTAGAAAAAATTTGATTTTATTTTTTATTTTATGGCTTGTCCGAGGATTTATAAATACTACGGCAGGGATTTTTCTTTTAGAGCTTTTTAATAAGATCACTTATGCTGGAGTTCGTATTCCTTTAATGGCCCATACTTATAAAAAAGCAAATGAATATGGAACTTTAAAATATGCAATATTTTTTGAACAATCTTTAATTATTGGAAAAATATTTATAGCTCTTATCGTCGGTTTATTGTTTTTTATTTTTGGTACAGGATTTTGGGTTTGGATTGCTGCCTTTTTTATCGCTGGTTTATGCTCTTTATTATATTATGTTGATTCAAAATAATACAATTCAAAAAGCGATTGAAATTTTAAAAAATGGCGGGATAATAATTTACCCGACTGATACGTGTTATGGCATTGGCGTTGACGCTACAAACAAAGAAGCGATAAAAAAATTAATTAATTTGAAGGGAAGAGATTTTAAAAAACCAATTTCTATAATTGTGAAAAATTTTAAAATGGCTCAAGAAATTGGTGAATTTAATTCCCAAGCTAAAAAACTATTTAAAAAATATTTACCAGGACCTTTAACGTTAATAGTCAAAAAGAAAAAAGGCATTTATCAATTGCCTAATATTCTTACTGCTAAAAAAAGAAAAATAGGCATAAGAATGCCTGATAATAAAATATCTTTGGAATTAGTCAAAAAATTTAATAAACCAATTACAACCACTTCTGCTAACATTTCTGGTGAACCAGAATGTTATTCTAAACAAGAAATTTTAAAACAATTTAAAAAAAACATAAAAGACATCGATCTAATTCTAGATATCGGAAAACTCCAAAAGAATAAGCCATCAACAATAATTGAAATTATTGGAAATAAATTAAAAATTTTAAGACAAGGAAAATTGGTAATTAGATAGATAACGAGGCAATTACTAACAACACACTCTTTTTTTGTCATTCCCGCAGAGCAGGCTGTCTAAAAAGTCCTTTAACAATTTAATAAAATCAGACAGATTTAGATAAAAATTGCGTTTGTTTTTTAAATAAGGTATCCACATTTTTTTCTGTAATTTTAGTTCTAAATGTGATA
>JAURWF010000037.1 GCA_030655095.1 bacterium | reverse complement strand
CGAGATGACAAAGTGGGGAAATTTACGGGGTTCGAGATGACAAAGTGGATGGAAATGTGAACAATTGCTAAAGTAAAAAAATAAGTGTCAATAAAAAACAGGAGTTCAGCTCCTGTTTTTTTATTGACTTTTAGTTTTGGTTAATATAAAATACTTGTATATAAAGTAATAATATTTAAAAAAGTAAATTTAAACTCTATCTTTATGAATGTACAAAAAAAAGATCTTGGTAAATCGCAAGTCGAATTATTAGTTGAATTAACAGTTGAAGAATTTTTGCCATATATCAATCGTGGAGTTATTAAACTTTCTCAAGAAGTAAAAATAGAAGGGTTTAGACCTGGAAAAGCGTCTTATGAAATATTAAAAAGTAAAATTGGCGAGATGTCTATTTTAGAAACATCTGCCAGAATTGCTATTGATAAAACGCTTGGGAAGGCCATTAAGGAACAAATTACAGAACAATTAGTTGGACAACCACAAATTGATATTACTAAATTGGCCCCTAATAATCCGTTAGAATATAAAGCAGTTATTACAATATTGCCAGAAGTTGTTTTAGGGGATTATAAAAACGCTAAAGTTCAGTTGGCTAAATCTGAAGTTAAAGATGAAGAAGTAAAAAAAATAATTAGTCATTTACAAGAGACTCGTTGTGTTGAAAAAATATCTGAAACAGTCATTAAAGAAGGTGATAAAGTCCTTGTAAATATTGAAATGTTTATTGATAAAGTGCCTGTTGAAGGCGGACAGGGGAAGGGGACAGCTGTTATTATTGGAAAAGATTATGTTGTGCAAGGTTTTGGTAATAAATTAATTGGCGCTCAACGTAGCGATATTAGAGAATTTAGCTTGCCTTATCCAAGCGATTTTCATCAAGCGCATTTAGCAGGAAAATTAGTTGATTTTAGAGTAAAGATTGAGGAAATTTATCAAAGAGAGTTGCCAGAAACTAATGAGGAATTTGCTAAAACTTTTGGTTTATCAAATATGGCTGAGTTAGAAAGCAATATTAAAAAAAGTATATTGGCTGAAAAAGAGCAGGAAGAAGAGCAAAAAACTGAAAAAGCGATGATGGAAAAAATTATTAATCTTGCTAATTTTGGCGATATTCCAGAGTCATTAATTAATCATGAGGCTGAAGTTATGATGTCAGAGCTTGAATATGGCGTGACTAGTCAAGGTGGTAAATTTGATGATTATTTAAGTCATCTTAAAAAAACCAAGAATCAACTGATATTGGAAATATTGCCTGATGCGATCAAGCGAGTTAAAGTTTCTTTAGTTATTCGCGCAATTGCTCATACCGAGAAGATAATAGCAACAGATAAAGAAGTTGAAGATGAAGTTGAAAAATTATTAAAACAGTATGGGGACAAGGACGATATTAAAGAGAGAATAACAAGTCAAGCATATAAAGATTATTTAATAAATAATATAACTGGCAAAAAAGTTCTAGAAAAATTAAAAGAGTGGAATATTAAAAAATAGCTTTTTAGCTTCTTAGAAATTTACTAATACGCTAATAAGCTAATAAGCTAATTTAATATGCCTGTTTTAGCTGTTAATAAAAGGGCTCATTTTGATTATGAGGTTTTGGAAACTTTTGAAGCCGGAATGGTTTTATTTGGGCATGAAGTTAAAGCTGTAAAAAATGGCCAAATAAATTTAATTGGAAGTTATGTTGTTTTTAAAAAATTAGCAGGCAAAATATTACCAGAGCTGTATTTAATTAACGCACATATTTCTCAATATAAATACGCTAGTTCTTTAACAGAATATAATCCAACTCGATCAAGAAAAATTTTACTTAAGAAGAAAGAAATTAGACGTTTAATTGATAAAACTCGTGAAGTTGGCTTGACACTAGTGCCATTAAAAATATATACTAATCATAGTTTCATTAAATTAGAATTCGCTCTTGCTAAAGGTAAAAAAAAGTACGATAAACGAGAAGCAATAAAGAAACGAGATATTGAAAGAGATCTTAGAACTTTAACAAAGTAGGAATTACGAATTATGAAATTTAGTAATTTAATTTGTAATTCGTAATTGATAATTGTTAATTGAATTTGGGGATGCTAGGCATCGATAATAAAATACTTAAGAAATATTCAGGGCGTGCGTTTTAGCTGGCACGTTAATCACGCTAAAAAAACATAAGTGCAAAAAACTTATTTGGCAAAGTTGCGTTTGCTTTTCGCATTCCAGCTTTAGCCACTGTTACAGCCTAATAGCCGTAACCATCTGCCCGGTGATTTCTAATATCCGCAAGCAGGTGTCATTTATTAGAATAGGTTAATTAATTGTTCTAGTTAATTAGCTGAAACTTTTAGAACTAGCTGTTAGCACTTTTGTTCGGCTTTGATGCTAACAGTGAAAAATTAAGCCGTGCTAATCCTGTAAATATGTTTTTTAAGATTTATTAGACGTGGGTTCAACTCCCACCATCTCCACAAAAAAGTCTGTAAAGTCTGTAAAGTCCATAAAGTCTGTAAAGTCTGTAAAGCCTGTAAAGTTATGTAGTTTGTTTTATAATTTGACTTTATGAACTTTTAACTTTTGACTTTATGAACTAAAATTGCCCGGGTGGTGAAATGGTATACACGAGAGACTTAAAATCTCTTGGGGGAAACTCCGTGCGGGTTCAAGTCCCGCCCCGGGCACAGTGAATAAAAACTTAAAGTTTTAAAAGTCAAAAATTTGTGAAGGATTTTAGATTTTATAAATTTGACTTTATGAATTAGTTTTTGCGGGTGTCGTATAATGGTAGTACAAAGGTCTCCAAAACCTTTTGCGTGGGTTCGATTCCTACTACCCGCGCAAAAAAAGAATTTTAAGTTTAAATATATAAATTAAATATATAAAAATTAAAAAGTATTTTTGCTTTAAAATCTATGAAAAATAAAATGATAATTGTTATGACACTTGTTATGTTTTTTATTCCTGTTTTGTGCATAAAAGCAACTGATCAAAAAACAGCTTTTAAAATTATTGCTCAAAGTGATTTAGGAGATTATATAGGTCAAAATAAGTCATGGGATTTTTCTGATATTAATAACTCTAAAATTACTGTATCGCAGGCTAATGAAACTATGGTTAATTTTAATGTAAGTAGTTTTGATATATCTAATTTGTCATTTGGTTTTGCCAGTGAAGATGGTAAAAAGTTAGTGCCAGGGCTTTATTCTCCTGCCAAAAGACTTCCTTTTAGAGATTCTTATAATGGTTTAGATATCGGTGGTAATGGACGTGGATGTAATAGAATTTTAGGCGCTTTTTATGTGCATGAATATGTAGTAAATAATGGAATTTTAGAAAGAGCTGCTATTGATTTTGTACAAATTTGTGAGCCAAAGTCAAATGATATTAATGAACAATCTCCAAAACTTGTTGGTTCTCTTCGTTATGGTTCAACTGTCCCTAATTCGTGTAATAGCCAAGGATGTGCAGAAGCAAGAAAAAAATTAGGGCTTGTTGAGCAGCCGATATTAACTATTCCCGCTAATAATGCAGCAGTTCCAATAATAAACACTAGTCAGCAAACAACTAACATTAATACACAGAGCGTTCCTGTTGTTGTTCAAAATAATGAATTTAACCAGTCTATAGTAAAAATAAGAAGTTATAACTTATCTAATTATGGTGGGTTAGAGGCAGTTGCTGAGGGCTCGGGCGTAGTTATTTCATCTAGTGGTATTGTCTTGACTAACGATCATGTTATTTCAACCAGAAGTGAAATAGATAATAGTTTGTATGATGCGTCTTATCAAGTTTGTATTGTTAAAGAAGTAAATAAAAAACCATTATGTGATTATTTGGCGAAAGTTATAGCTAGAGATGAAGATAAGGATTTGGCCTTATTGCAGATTGTTAGTCGCACTGGAGGTAGTGCATTAATTCCGTTTAAGCCTTTAAAGTTAAGTTCTAGTGATTTAACAAATATTAATGATCAAGTTATTGCTGCTGGTTTTCCGGCGATTGGAGACGATACTATAACCGTTACCAGCGGTATTGTTAGTGGTAAAATTGAAAAATATGATAATCAATGGATTAAGACGGATGCAGTGGTTTCTTATGGTAGCTCTGGTGGCGCCGCATTAAATAATGTAGGAGAAGTTATTGGTATAACTACTCAAGTATATTCTGATTTATCGGGAGATTTGGGATATATTTTAAGTGTTAATTCTATTAATGATTGGGTAAATGCTAATATTAATAAAAAACCGGAAAATAGCAAGCTGTTTGATTGGTTAGCTGAGTTAACTAAAAAACAAAGAATTTTAGAGAAAAGTAATTTATACATTAATCGTTATCCATCTTTTAGAGTTACAAAGCCAACTGATTGGACATTTACGCATTTGTCTGAAGAAAATGTTAGTATTTCAAATAAAAACGATCGAAATAGTGGTTATGTTGTTGTTAATATGCTTAAAACTCCGTATGAATTACCACTTAATGCTACAAAGGCAAGATTAAAACGCGTTTTTAATGAAGCCGGAGTTTCTAGCTTAATAAAATTTACAAAAGAAAAAGATGTTAATATTGATGGAGTAAAAGCTAAGCGAATGACACTAACAGTGGCTAGCAAGATAATGAATGGTTATGTCCTCCCACTTAATAATTATTTGGTATGGATTGAATATGGATATGGTAAAAATGATAAAGACAAAAAGATTGTAGATGATATTATAAAAAGTATTAAGATAAAAAAAATAAAGCCAAATTATTTAGAAATGAAATCGTATAAAAATTTTTTACCAAAATTTTCAATTAATACTAATAATAATTGGGCAATATTGACAATAAATAATAAGACAGAGCTGATACATATTTACAATAAAAAAATAAATGAGGCTTATGTAAGTTTTAATGTGGAGAAAATAAGTGGGGATGAGATGGGCTTGAGTGATGATGAATTTATTAATATGCAAAAGGATAAAACAGATTTTTTAAATCAACAAGCAAAGAGTTTAGACTATAAATTTGAAATTAATAAAACAGCAAAAGGGGTAAAATTAAATAATAAAGTAAACGCAGTACAGATAGATGGAATTGAGAAGAACGTAAGCCAAAATAAAATTTTAGCTTTTGATAGGGATTATTATATTAAAATAGGCAATTATAGATTAAATATAAATTTAACTGTATATTTTGACAATAAGGATGTGTATAATAAATCCTTAACTGAGTTTACTAAACTTCTTTCAGGATTAAAATTAAATTAGATTAATTTGTAATTTTATGCTAAATATGACGTTTGGCGACAGGCTACAAAAGACACGTTCGTGGATTTTAACCAGAGATTGCTTCGCCCGATTACGGGCTCGCAATGACAGAGTTTTGAAATTTGTGAGCAATTACTTTTATTCTATTGGCTTTTTTTTAAGTCTTGCTGTATAATGTTGAATAGTTATTGAGTTAATAGAATTTTATATTTGAAAGAATATTTAGTGACGGATTTGTGCATTAAAAAACTAATTAATTTATTTTTAATAGCCTAGTCTTTTTTAAGACAGGCAAGCAAAAAATTATGTCTAAAATGACAAAGTCTCAATTGCTTGAAGTTATGGCAAAAGAGACAGGTTTGAGTAAAAAGGATGTTGGAAATTTCGTAGAGAAATTATCAACTTTAGCGTTAAAAGAAGTAAAAAATAATGGAGAGTTTGTTTTGCCTGGTCTTGGCAAATTAGTTAAAATTAAAAGAGCAGCAAGAATGGGCAGAAACCCAGCAACTGGTGAGCAGATTAAAATTGCAGCGAAGACTGTAGTTAAATTTAAAGTAGCTAAAGCCGCAAAAGACGCAGTTTTGTAAACTTAAATTTAGATTATAGAGAAGCTAGTTTTTTACAATTTTCTTTAGTCAAAAATATAAAAACACCTTGCATATTGCGAGGTGTTTTTATATTCTGCATTTGGTAATCAACCAGCATTAGTTTTTATTTTGCTTTTTGCAATAAAGGTTTAATTTTTTTTAGAGCTTTAGCTTTTCTTTCAAGTTCGGTTGTAAGAGTAAAACATGTTTCAGCTTCAGTTTCATTAGAAACGCATGTCGTAGCTTGAGATGTTGCACCAATAACTTTGGCTTCAACAGCGTTTTTATTTCGATTATAAACGCCTTTAGCCTTTACGATATCGCCGACTGCTAAATCGCTAATTGTTGCTTTTTTGCCATCACGAAAAATTTTAGTTTTGTCAGTCGTATTAAGTAATACTGAGTTTCGGTTGGCTTTCTCCGGCAAAATTGTGATAGTGACAGTTTTAGCAACTGTGTCAACAGCAGTTATTTGACCTAAACGTTGAGCAACTCCTAAAACTTGAATAGATTCGTTTTTAATAATTTTAGCAGTAATACTTTGAGTAGGGTAAATTATGTCAGGATCAATCCTGCTATTAATACCACCAGCACCAATGCTGTCAATTTCATTATCATATAATTCTAATTCATTTTCAATAGCTTTGAGCTTGGCATTTTTTTCATCGAGTCTACCAACTACATTAATTGTGTCGCCAACACTCATTTCTGATAGTAGTGATTTGCCGAAAAAGCGACGTACTAATTTAGTATTATCATTAATATTAATATAAATTCTAGTACCAGGAATTCCAACTAAATTATTAACATCACCTTTTTGGTAAAATTTAGAAGGTAAAACTTCTGCTTCAATTACTGTCGGAAGACTTAAGTCAGTTGGTATGCTAATAATTTTGGCTGGGATTACATAGTGAGTTATTCGCATAAAAAGATTGTCTCCACGGCGTAAAACTACAATAATTTTGGCTTTCCACGTTGCTGGATTTTTGTCTTTGTCATCAATAACGCGAGCACGGATGCGATCGCCAACTTTTAGATCATTAATAGTTGCTGGATTTTTTATGCCAGCTGCTATTTTAGCTTCAGCTAAATTTAATGTATAAATATTTTTATCAACATTAACATCAACTTCATTTTTGTTAATTCGTATTTCTTTGATCCAACCATTAACGCCTTTTTGTCCAGACTTAAAGGATCGGTTAATAATTTTTTTAGCTTGTAATGCACCACTGTTTAAAAATTTTTTAGCAGTGAAAGTAATCTGATCGCCAGAAATCCAGTCGCTTAAATCTGCCTTAGAGCCAGAGGCTGTTGTTAATGCAACTGTAGCAGTTGGCACTTCTAAAGTTATGTCTTCGGCTTGTCCTGTTTTATTAGTAGTACGGACAACGACAGTAGTTTTTTCGGCAGTTGTATTTCCAATTTCAATTAAAGTACCAGTGATAGCAGGAGTAGTTTCGGTTGCTTCAATCGTAGCATTGTTAACTTGTGATGCATTTGTAGCTCCAATTTCTGCGATTGTTGTTTCATTCGAATTAACTTCAGTTATAATTTCTTCTTCTGCTAGAATGGGAGCAGTCGGCATAACTATTGCCACTAAGGCAACAGCTAAAACTAAACTTTTAATTTTGTACTTCATAAAAAAATTTAATTAATAAATAGAAAAATTATTTTTTTAATGTTAATAATTTATTTAATATTGACGGCACGATTCGACCTTTAAAAATTTATAACAATATTATAACATAAATAAAAGTTGAATCAAAATTATTGTAATTACTCACGCCACCATCCTCACGGCTGTCCCATTCTATCGCTTTCTTTCCAATTGTGATATCTACAGTGTATAATTAAATTAATAAAATTTATTTAATTATACACTGTATTGGAAGAAATTAACAGAATGGGACAGCCGTGCCACCATCCCCATTTTGTCATCTCGAACCCTGTAATCGGGGTGAGAGATCTGTAATAGACAAATAGCAAAATAAAATGTCTTAATCTATATGTCATATATTATAGATCCTTCAGGATGACAAAAGAGAGGGACGTGAGTAGTTACAAATTATTTATTACTTCGCCATTTTTCTACATATTGTCCCAAGCCAAATTGATCTAGTTTATTTTTTAATTTAGTTTTGCTGTGTAGATATTCTAAGACTGAAATTAAATCTACTTCATAGCGATTGTTTGTTATTTTATATTTTATAATATTTGATTGAATTGCTCGCCTGATAGTTTTAGTTTGGACACCACCAAAAACAGCTGCTTCTGAAATAGATAACCAGAGTATATTTTCTAAGTCATTATCATTTAATAGTCCGAAATTAGTGCTTTTATGTTTAGGCGGGATCATTGTAGTTTTGAATTACAAATTAGACTTTAGTCCACGCTAGCGTGGACTAAAGTATTGAGCTTAAAAAGCTAAATATTGACTTTAGTCCACGCTAGCGTGGACTAAAGTCAATATTTTAGACTAAGAGAGTTAATTATTGCTTTTAGTCCACAAGAACGTGGACTAAAGTCTATTAAAACATTTTTGCATATTATTTTTAAAAATACAAGGGGAGGTGTTAGGTTTTGCAAAAGGCTAAAACCTGCTTTGCTTTTTATTTTGATATATGCTAAAGTTTTGCTAATTAAACAACAGGTTCAATACATCTTGCCCGACGGAATCCCGCGAGAAGTTAAGACTATTTAAAAGGACTATTTATAGTTTTATTTTTTTTATTTTTAACAAATATTTTTTGGGACTGTAACAAATAATTAGTTTATCCGTATAACTAAATAGAAAATTAAATGGGAACAGAAAACAAAGAAGAAAAAGCATTACTTTTAAAAGTAAGAAATAAAGATAGACAGGCTTTTATCAAGGCCTATGATTTATATATAGATCAGCTTTATCGTTTTATTTATTTTAAAGTTGGAAATAAAGAAGAGGCGGAAGATTTAACATCAAGCGTTTTTTTGAAGACTTGGGCATATTTGCAAGAAAATAATATTATTAATGAAAAAACTTTAAAGGCTTTATTGTACAAGATAGCGCGTAATTTAATTATTGATCATTATCGTAAAACCAATCAACGTGAAAATATTTCTTTAGAGAATGTAGATAATAAACACTTGATTGACGAGAAGCAAAATTTAACAAAGCAAAGTGAAATTATTTTTGACTTAACTGTTATTGAAACAAGGTTGCCAGAACTTAAAGATGAATATCGTGAAATAATTGTTCTGCATTTTATAAATGAATTGTCAATCAAGGAAATAGCAAAAATTTTAGATAAATCAAATGGCAACGTAAGAGTATTAATCCATAGAGCGTTAAAGGCACTGAAGCAATTAACAAGTAATAATTAATATGGATAATTTATTAAAAAAATTAAATAATTTAAAAAGTATTCAGCCTGATAGCGAATGGAAAAATCGTTGTCGGGAAATTTTGTTTAGTCAAATTTCTAATGGACAGACTGCCGAAGAATTAGAACAAGAAAAATTATTTAGTTGGAAAATATTTTTTGGAGATTTATTGCCACAGTGGACAATGGCTAGACCTGCGTTGGTTGGCTATTTTGCAATAGTTTTATTAATAAGCAGTGGATTAGCTAGTGTTTATGCTAGCAATAATACAAAACCAGGCGATTCTCTTTATATAGCTAAAATTATTAATGAAAAAGCTCAATTTGCTATAACTTTTGATGAAAAGGAAAAGACTAAATTAAATTTGGAATTTGCTGTTAATAGAGCTGAAGAAATTAATCAGTTGTTGGAAAAATCTACTGCAGTGGAATCTATAAAGCAAGATAAGGACAAACAAGATAAAGATGAAAAAGTGCAAAAATTAACTTCTAGTTTTAAAAAAGAAATTAATCAAGCCAAGACTAGAATAAGTAAAATTAATATTGTAAGAACACCCATTATTGACACCAAAAATCAAAATCAAAATAATGATAATGAAAAGCAACAATTTTTTGGCGCTAATTTAGGAAGAGATAATCAGCGGATTGAAATATCTGAGCCGATTAAGGCTAATGTTAAAAAGAGTAATCAAGTTGTTCGCGAACCGCAGATAATTGTTGCTAATCCTGTTATTGAAAATTTAGAAAAAGACAGTAATCAAGAAGCTAATAAAATTTTAGAGCAAGCAGAAAAGTTGTTTGATGAGAAAAAATATAATGAATCAATTAATAAGATTAATGAGGTTAATACAGCTGTAAGTCAAACAAATGTTGAAGTTGTTGATAAGACCGATGGTGCTAGCAAGCCAGTATCAACAACCACAGAGGTTAAATAATAATAATCTTTTTTGTCATTCCCGCAGAGCCTTTTCCCTTTTGTCATTCCCGCAGAGCCTTTTCCCTTTTGTCATTCCCGCAGAGCAGGCTGTCTAAAAAGTCCTTTAACAATTTAATAAAATCAGACAGATTTAGATAAAAATTGCGTTTGTTTTTTAAATAAGGTATCCACATTTTTTTCTGTAATTTTAGTTCTAAATGTGATA
>JAURWF010000036.1 GCA_030655095.1 bacterium | reverse complement strand
TGATCTTGGTGTTAAACTTTTAACAACAGGACATGGTCGTTGCAATATTACAAATATGATGGCTGATAATAAAGAGAATATCAATGTTTATGGCAAAAATTTTAAATTTTTATTTTCTGTTTTTAATAAATTTAGTGTTATTGATACTATAAATTTTTTTGCAAAAATTGGAATAACTACAAAAGTTGAAGATTATTATCGCGTATTTCCAAAAAGCGACAAAGCAAAAGATGTTCAGTCGGCATTAATAAAATATTTAGAAAAAAATAATGTTGAAACAATGCTTAATACAGAAGTTAAAGAAATTATCACAGTTGATAATAAAATTGAAAAAGTTATTTTAAAAAATAATAAAGAAATTTTTAGTAAAAATTTTATAATTTGTACTGGAGGTAAATCATATACAGAAACAGGCTCTACTGGTGATGGATATAAATGGTTGGCAAAATTAGGGCATAATATTATTAAGCCTAGACCAGCATTAACGCCAATTATTGTTGAAGAAAAAATAGTAAAAGACTTAGAGGGTTTAAGTTTGAAAAATATTAAAATTAGTATTTTTCAAAATAATAAAAAAATCATTAGTAGAATCGGAGAAATTATTTTTACTGCTGATGGATTAAGCGGTCCGGCAATTATTGATTTAAGCAGTTGTATTGGATCTTTATTGCCAACGCCAGTTGTTTTGCAAATTGATTTTCAACCAGAAATGGAATTTATTGAATTGGAAAAGAAATTACAAAATGATTTTCATCATAGTCATAATAAAATGTTTAAAAATTATTTGATAAGTCTTGTGCCACCAAAATTAGTGCCAATTATTATTAAATTATCTGGCATTAATGAATTAAAACAAGTAAGCAGTATTACCAAAGAAGAGCGCCAAGCATTGGTATTCGCAATTAAAAGATTTACTTTAACAGTAAAAGAATTAAAAAGTTTTAATAAAGCTATGCTTACAGCAGGAGGTGTTGATGTTAAAGAAGTTGATCCAAAAACTATGCGTTCTAAATTGTATCAAAATTTATTTTTAGCAGGAGAAATATTAGATCTGGACGGACCAACAGGAGGCTATAATTTACAAATTTGCTGGAGCACTGGTTTTATAGCAGGGGAGAGCGCTAATCAAAATTTGACAATATAGTAGTATTGTGATTATCTATATACAAATGTTAGATAAGATTTTTAGTAAAAAGTTTTATTTAAAGAACTTTGACAATATAATAATAAAAAGAATAAAAAATAATCTATCTTTAATTAAAGAGCTAAAAGATAGTTAAACATAGAGTTATTTTTTTGATTTAATAATCAAAATCATTTAATTTTTTTTGAGTAATGATTTTGTAAAATATATAAAGCGAATCTTATTTAAAGCGAATCTCATTTATTGAGTTCGCTAAATCTATTCCGCTCCTGTCGGAATATAAAATATACAGGATCTTTAATCTGGAATATGAGGATTAGGGAGAGGAGAAAAAAATGGACACACGAACTCTAGGCGAGTTGAAAGACAGAATGAATGACATCGAGGCACTGATAGATGATGATAGTCTTCTCGTAAAAAAAAGTATAGCTATTGTCCTAGCAAAAGTAGGACTGAGTCTTGACGGTAGGGTAGAAAAAGTTCTTTTTGAGGCCTTAGAATTAGAAGTTAATTTAGAAAATAAAAAGGAACTTATAAGCGTGCTTGGTAATATAGAGACTGCGCTAGTGATAGAGTATCTTGCAGAAGAACTGTTAGACGGCTCAGTACTGAGCCAAGAGGCGGGTGGTGCCCTTATTAAAATAGGGAAGAAGGATTGTCTCGGAGTGGAGATGAAGATCACAGAACTCTTAAAAGATAAAGATCTCTTGCAGACGGTGAAAGTGAGACTCTTAAAAATCTTAACAAGAGTAAAAATTTATATTTCCTATAGTTTATTGCAGGAGTTTCTTGGTGTAGATGAAAATGTTGAAATCAAGAAAATGGCGATTTTAGCTCTTGGGAATATTAGCACCGACAGAGTTAAGGAAATCTTCCCTAAATTTTTAGAGGCATTAAAAGATAATAGAATTGATGTCCGTTGTAGCTTGGCAACGGCGCTAGGAAATATTCTAAAGACCTTAAAAAAGGAAATGGATACTTTTGGTATTTATGATTCTCTAAAAAGTCTTTTGTATGACTGTAGCATTGACGTTCGTAAAAGCGCGGTTGATGCTTTGCAGGAGGTGGGCTCTGGTGAAGCCATTGAGCTTTTGGCTGAAAGATTGAGAATACTAGAAGCAGGACAAGACTAAGAAAATAGGGTTGAGGTTCGGGATTAAGTATAATATATTTAATCCCAAATTTGTTTTTTTGTTAATCATTTTAAAAGAGGGGGATATAAAATGGAAAGAATAGCCGAAATATCAGAAGAGGAATTAGAAGAAGTGCTCGTATTATTGCTGACAAAAATGTCAGAAAGGGAGCTAAAGGAAATGTTGACAAAAATATCAGAAGAGGAGCTGGCAGTGGTGTTGTCAGGGGTGTTGGAAGAAACATTAACAAAAACATTAGCAGTGGTGTTGTCGGGGGCGACTGTTGATGATTGGGAAACATGGCGTAAAGAAAAAAATGAAAAAACAGATGAAAAAACAGAAGAAAAAACAGAAGAAGCAGAAAAAGAAGAAGAGAGAAAAGAAAAAAGAGGAAGAAAAAGAGAAGCAAGAAAAAAAGAAAGAAAAAAAAGAGAAGAAATAAAAAAATTAAGAAAAATAAAGGCAAAAAAGGGGAGGAAAGAAAGAAAAAGAAAGAGAAAAGAGAAAATAGAAAAGAAAAGAATGAGAGAAGAAAAAAGAAATACGATAATAGTATATGAATGGTATAACGGGAGGCGCTACCGGAGAGAGGTGGTGTTTAAAAAGTAGAATAATTTGTGGAAGTAGAAATGTTTTATTGTAAAACATTTCTACTTCCTCTACTCCCAATATAAATCATAACGGCAGGTCAATGATCTGCCGTCTTTTTTTTGCATTATTTTATTTTTTTTGATACACTGGGTTTGTTGTTGAATGCTGTATTTGGTAACAGACCTGATAAGTGCTTGACTGGATGTTAATTAGTTAATTTTTTTTAATTTTTATGGCAGAAGAAGTAATTTTACGATTTGATGAAGTTGATTTTGAATATCAGCATAATAAGCCTATTTTAGATGAGGCTAGTTTTAGTGTGCGAAAAAATGCAAAAGTGACTTTAATGGGGCAAAATGGAGCTGGAAAAAGTTCTTTGTTTGCTTTAATTATGGGCGAATTAAAACCACTAGAAGGAAAAATATCTATAACCAATGGTGCTACTGTTGGTACTGCTAGACAAACTATGGCGCGTGAATATTTTGAGTTGTCAGTTGAAAAATATTTTGCAAAAGCTTTTGAAATAGTTCCAGTTAATTTAGCTAGTAAAATTAGTAAGGTTTTAGATGCAGTTAATTTATCAGTGCCAACTGATAAGTTTGTCGGTAATCTTTCTGGTGGACAGCAAGCTAGACTATTATTGGCCTTTGCATTAATTCAAAATCCAGACATTCTTTTACTAGACGAACCTACTAATAATCTTGATTCAGCTGGTATTGATCATTTAGTTGAATTTTTAATAATGTATAATAAAACAGTTATCGTGATTTCTCATGATGCTGGATTTTTAAATTGTTTTACAGAAGGGGTTATTTATCTTGATGTTTTTACTCATAAAATTGAGGCTTATGTTGGAGATTATTATTCTGTTGTTGAAGAAATTAGTAAACGAGTAGAACGAGAACAGAGAAAAAATGCTCAATTAGAAAAGCAAATTAAAGATAGAAAAGAAAAAGTGAATTTTTTTGCCAACAAGGGCGGAAAGATGCGTAAGCTTGCTAAAAAATTAAAAGATGAAACAGCAGATTTAGAAGAAGATATGGTTGACGTTAGAAAAGAGGATAAAACTATTAGAGAATTTACCATTCCTAGTCAAGATATTGTTGGCGAAATTGTTAAAATTAGCGCTGTGAAAATTGTTTATAATCATGAGCCAGTAATAAAGGAAGTAAATAAAGTTTTACGCAAACAAATGCATCTTTTAATAACGGGTCCGAATGGAATTGGAAAAAGTACTCTTTTGCGTTTACTTGTTTCTAATAATAGTGAATATGTAAAAATTTTAGATAATGTTCGCGTTGGTTATTATAGCCAGGATTTTTCTAATCTTGACTATAATCAAACCGTATTTGATTCGCTTCAGAGTGCTTTAATAGAAGGAACTGATACACAAGCTATGCGTTCTATTGCGTCTGGTTTTTTAATTGGTGGCGATTTAATGGGGCATAAGGTAGCGGAGCTATCTGAAGGTCAAAAGGGTTTATTGTCTTTTGCACGTTTAGTGTTGATGCAACCAGGACTTTTAATTTTAGATGAGCCAACTAATCATATTAATTTTCGTCATTTACCAATAATTGCCAAAGCTATTAATGAATATCAAGGCGCTATGATTATAGTAAGTCATATGCAAGAATTTATTCAAGAGATAAAAATTGATGAATATTTAGATTTAGGAAAGATTTAATGAACATTAAAAATAAAATGAAAAATTAGAATTGGGTTTTTGAAGTAAAAAAAAGCAGAAATGCGAGGAGGGATTAATGATGACTTTAAAAGAAGCTAGTCGTGTAGGCTGGAAAACATATGTTGTAAAATTTATAAAAGGAAGAAAGATTTTAATAACATATAACCCCACGCTTCATTCTTCAGATGGACGTTTCTACGTTCATAAAGTTCCGAAAGATCAAATTCTTTGTACAAAGACACGGATAGGTTTACTGAAAAAGGGGGAGACATTAAGTAGTTTTTTTGATAGGTATTCAAAAGAAGAAAATGGTAAGGAAGTGAAAAGTCTTGAGGAATTGTTAGTTACATAAAAGTACTGAGAGTACCCAATCTCTCAGTACCTAATTCTAATTTTTTATTTTGAATAAGATTATTTAATTATTATAGAAAAATATTTTTTAGGTCTTAAATTTTATTTTAAAGCTTAATTATTTTTTTAAATTTATAAAACTATGGGAGAAATACTTCGTCCAGTGTTTAAAAATTATAGAGAGAATAAAGACGTTGAAAAAAGACAGGATAAAAATGATAAATTAAAAGCTGAACATATTGAATATTTTTTGCAACTTGAAAAATCCGGGAATTCTGAAAAGCTATCAAATCTTTTTGTTCCGTTTAACTTATATTTAGAAAAGTTTAAACAAGCAAGTGAATATACAAATGATCGGCTGATTAATTCATTGAAAGAAGAGCATAAACAAAAATGGGAAAAAAATCCAGCCTTTTCTAAGGCCATTTTTTTTGAATTACAAGCTAGAATAGAAAGAGAAAAAGATAAAGAAAAATTATCCGAAGAATAATCTTTCTATTTTAATTATTTTTTATATATTTTTTGGACAAATCTTATAATCTATTGATAAATTTGTATAAAAAAATAATTAAGCCTTGGATTAGATTTTAAGATTAAATGATGATAACAGTAAATCAATTAAATATATTAATTATTGTTTTATAAAAAATATAGTTTGATTAATTTAATTTTAAAAAATTTATGGAAACAAAATCAGAAAAAATTTTTACGCTAGAAAAAGAGAAATTTGGTCAAAATGTAGAAATACATGCGATTTTTGTACGTCACGGAGAAAAAGATGCGAGTGGTAAATTAACAGAGGAGGGAAAAAAACAAGCAGCAGAATTTGGTAAAAGTTTAGAAAGTAAAGATGCAATCAAAGGGTATTCTAGCTCAATAGAAAGAGTGGTAGAAACGGTAGAACAAATTATTAAGAATTCACCTAATGATAAAAAATTAAAAACACGGATACGAACTGAACTTAGTATTCCACCAGTTTCGCAAGAGTTTTTAAAAGAATTTAGGGAGAAAGAAAAAGAAGGTCATGGCAAGGCCATAAAATGGTTTTTGGATTTTGGTATAAAAAAACCTGATTCTGGAACTGATTCGCCTCATGAAATTGCAGAATCGTTTGCATATGTTTTAATGAAATATTTTAAAATGGCAGATAAACTTTATTCTGGTTCAGATATTGACCTTGTGAATGGTACACATCAAGGGTTTCCAGAGTCATTATTGATGTATGTTTTGAAAAGAAAAACTGACAATAAAGAAGTTGTTGGTTTTGATGATGTAGATGAAATTGGCGGTGCTCTTAAATTTACAGAAGGAATGGAATTTATAGTTAAAACCGAAGAGCAGGGCGATAAAAAATTAACTGTAAATTTTAGGGGTCAAGAATACGATATAGATATGGAAAAACTTAAGGAATTAGCAGAATCATATGTATGCAGGAAAAAAATAAAAAAAACATAGCACTCTCTTTTAAAAATCTATCTTCAAAAGACGTTGCTATTGCCGGTGGCAAGGGTGCGTCGCTTGGCGAGATGATGCAATCTGGTATTTCTATACCAGAAGGTTTTGTGATTCTTTCATCTGCTTTTGAAAATTTTTTAGAGCAAACTGATTTAAATGTTGAAATAGACTCTATTCTACATCAAGTAAATTATAAGGAAATTCATACAACAGAAGATGCTTCAAAAAAAATTAATGCATTAATATTAAACGCAGAGATGCCAAAAGTTATTGCAAATGAAATACAAGAATTTTTTAAAACATTAAATACAAAATATGTAGCAGTAAGATCATCTGCTACTGCTGAAGATTCTACAAGTGCGGCATGGGCTGGACAACTTGATAGTTATCTTAATACAACAGAGATTGAATTATTGAAAAACGTAAAGAAGTGTTGGGCATCTCTTTTTACGCCAAGAGCAATATTTTACAGATTTGAAAAAGGATTGTGTTCAACTAAAATATCAGTAGCAGTAGTAGTTCAGAAAATGGTAAATTCTGAAATATCTGGCGTTGCTTTTTCTGTTCATCCAGTTACTGAGGATAGAAATCAACTCATTATTGAAGCAGGGTTTGGTTTAGGGGAAGCAATTGTTTCAGGGCAAATTACGCCAGATAGTTATGTTGTAAAAAAAGAGCCACGTAATATTTTGGATATTAATATATCAACTCAAAATAGAGCTTTATATAGAATTAATAGTGGTGGAAATGAGTGGAAAAATATTTCAGAACCACAGGCTTCGTCTCAAGTATTAAATGAAAAACAAATTTTAGAACTTGCCGATCTTATAATAAAAATTGAAAATCATTACGGATTCCCATGCGATATTGAATGGGCTTTTGAAAAAGGGAAATTTTATATTGTTCAAAGTAGGCCGATAACTACATTAATCAAGAGAGATGAAAATAGTCTAAATCAATTAGGCACTGTTAAAATTTTTACGAAAGAACATTCTAGAGAATATTCTTTTTTTAGATTAGCTAGTTGGCATAGTTCTATGACAGAAGGTATGAAAAAAATAGTTGGAGTTGGAATGAAAGAAGCTTGTGGGATTTATAATGGAGGAGATTTGGTTAGTATTTATTATGAACCAGATGAATTAAAAAAAGTTTTTGAAAGTATACTAAAAAAATGTCAAGAAAAAGAGTATATGATAGGGCAAATTAAAAATTTTTTAGATTTATTTAGTCAATTAAAACAATATTATATTGGCAAAAAGAAAATAAAAGATTTAAAAGATTTAAGAAAAGTGCAAGAACTTTATGCTCCCATATGGGCTTATACAGCCATTGTATTTATGATTCCAAGTCTTCCTGTAGATGAAGAATTAAAAAAAATTGCCTTAGACGCTAGAAAAAAAACACAAGAATACAATGAAACTCCAGAAATTATTTTTGAAGAGGCTTTAAAAATCTTTTTTCCTAAATTAAAAGGAAAGACAAGATTTATTTTGCCAGAGGAAATATGGTCTGGAGAAGTTGAAAGTCCTAATTTTATTAAGAAAATAAATGAAAGAAAAAAAGGATTTATTTATTATAAAGAAAAAATATACACAGGAAATTTACAGGAGAATCTTGATAAACTGGGAATAAAATTAGAAGATAAAAAGTCTGTGGTTTCTGGGGAGGCTCAATATAAAGGAAATGAAATTAAAGGACAGATAGCTTACAAGGGAATAGCAAAAGGCGTGGTGAAAAAAGTATCAAAAGTTTTTGATATTAATAAAGTCAAAAAAGGAGATATACTTGTTGCTGCTATGACTATGCCAAAATATCTTCCTGCAATGAAAAAGGCGATTGCATTTATTACAGACGAGGGTGGGATTACTTGTCATGCGGCAATTATTGCCAGAGAAATGAAAAAACCTTGTATTATAGGAACTAAGATAGCCACACAAATTTTAAAAGATGGCGACATAGTTGAAGTTGATGCGGATAATGGAGTTGTTCGATTAAATGTTTCTTTGTAATTAGTATTAGAAATTTCAATTATTTTTGCTATTTTTATAAATTATGTTAATATTTATATGTAATTATTAACAAAGTATGTAAAAAATATGATAAAGTCAAGAAAAATTGCTAAAATTATAGAAAAATGGATAGATGAAAAAGAAATCATTATTCTTACTGGCGTTCGTCAAGTAGGTAAAACTTCTTTGCTCCAATTAATAGAGGAGAAAATAAAAGAAAAAAATGTTGGTGAGAAAAATATTTTTTATTTATCTTTAGAGGATATTAATATCCTCAATACTTTAAATGAAAATCCTGAAAATGTTTTTCAGTATGTTTTAGATAAAAATAAAAAAAATTATTTTTTAATAGATGAAATTCAATATCTTGATAATCCATCTAACTTTTTAAAATTACTTTATGATAAATATGCAGACAAGATTAAATTAATTATTACAGGCTCTTCCTCTTTGGAATTAAAAGCGAATTTTCAAGATTCGTTAGCAGGAAGAAAAGTAATATTTGAAATAAATCCACTTGATTTTGAAGAATTTTTGCAATTTAAAAATTTTAATTATATTGATTATCTTTCTAAAAAAGATTTGCCAGAAAATATTAAGAAAGAATTTGATGATATGCTTGAAGAATATTTGCTTTATGGTGGAATGCCGGCCGTTGTTTTGCAAAACGATAAAGAAAAAAAGATAAAATTATTAGAAGAATATATTGGAGCGTATATTAATAAAGACATTAGATCAATAGGCAAAATAGAAAATATTGCGTATTTTAATAATTTTATAAAGATAATTTCTTCTCAGATTGGCGGACTTTTAAATATAAATGAGTTGTCAAACACGTTAAATATCGATCGTCGAATATTAGAAAAATATTTAGAACTTTTAGAATATACTTTTGTTTTATATAGATCTTCGCCGTTCTTGAGCAATATTAGATCGCAAATTACTAAGATGCAAAAAATATATTTATTTGATAGTGGTGTTAGAAATGCTATTTTAGGAAATTTTATTACTTTGGATAATCGCAGTGACGCAGGCGCTTTATTTGAAAATTTTGTTTATATGGAATTGAAAAAAAATATTTCTAATAAAATATTTTTTTATAGAACAGCTAGCGGCAGTGAGATAGATTTTATCATAGAAAAAAAAGGCTGTGTTTATCCAATAGAAGTTAAATTTAAACAATTACGAAAAAAAATTGATGAAAGAGTCGTTAAAAATTTTATAATTAAGTCAAAAAAAGAATGTTTTGCAAATGTTGTTAATTTGTCATTGAATGATGATAATAGCAAACTGATTAAATATATTGATTATCGTTTTATAAAAAATATAGTTTAATATTTTTTATATATTTTTTTTGGACAAATCTTATAATCTATTGACAAATTTGTCCAAAAAAAATATACTTACAATTATGATAAAAAGAGATATAAAAAATAAAATATTAAAGTTTTATAAAGAATATCCGGTGATTTCTTTGATTGGTCCAAGGCAATCAGGCAAAACAACATTGATAAAAAATTTATTTCCAAATAAACCATATGTTAATTTAGAAGATGTAGAAACTCGAGAATTTGCCTTAAATGATCCAAAGGGATTTTTATCTCAATATGACAATGGATTAATTATTGATGAAGCGCAAAGAGCACCTGAACTTTTTTCATATATTCAAGTAATTGTTGATGAAAAAAAAGAAAATGGAATGTATATACTCTCTGGATCTCAAAATTTTCTTTTAATGGAAAAAATTAGTCAATCACTTGCTGGCAGGACAGCTATATTTAAACTTCTTCCATTTTCATTGTCAGAAATATCAAAAGAAAAAACATTTATAAATAAATCAATAGATGATATTTTACATAAAGGATTATATCCAAGGCTTTATGATAAAAAGATGGATATAAATTTTTATTATTCAAATTATATCCAAACTTACATAGAACGTGATGTGCGTCAAATAAGAAATATTGGCAATTTAAGTAAATTTAAAAATTTTTTAAATTTATGCGCTTCCAGAACAGGGCAACTTTTGAATATATCCTCTCTTGCTAATGATTGCGGAGTTACTTATCATACTGCGATTGATTGGCTTTCTATATTAGAAGCAAGTTTTATAATATATCTACTCAAGCCTCATTATAAAAATTATAACAAAAGAGTAATAAAAATGCCCAAAATTTATTTTTACGATACAGGACTTTTATGTTCACTTCTTAATATCATTGATTCGAAACAATTAAAAAGTCATTATTTAAGAGGTGGAATTTTTGAATCTTTTGTTATATCAGAATTTATAAAAGATGGATATAATAATGGGCTTGAAAATATTGCTTATTTTTGGAGAGATAAAATAGGAAATGAAATTGATCTTCTTCTGGAAATCTCTAATAAACTAATTGCTATTGAAATAAAATCAAGTCAAACTATAACAGAAGATTATTTTAAAGGACTTAAATATTATAATAAAATATCAGGAAATGAATCAGCTAATTCTTATGTGGTTTATGGGGGTTCGGAAATACAAAAAAGAAGTTACGGCAATGTTATTAGTTGGAAGAAAATGACAGAAAAATTTAATTTTTTATAAAAAATATAGTTTAATTATCATCGCTCTTTTTTATGAAGGATAAAATAGTTTTTTTAATTTTTATATT
>JAURWF010000027.1 GCA_030655095.1 bacterium | reverse complement strand
TTATTGGAAAGAATTAACCACTGAAAATCAGGAAGTTTATAGACAAGCTAAAAATAAAATAGAGCAACAAGGATTTACTTTAAAAGCAGTGGTATTAAACGGTAAAAAGGGCATTAAAGATGTATTTAGAAATATACCAATGCAAATGTGTCAATTTCATCAAGTAGCTATTATTAATCGATATTTAACTAGAAAACCAAAATTGGAAGCAAGTAAAGAATTAATGACTATTGCCTTGTCTTTAACTATTACTAATGAAAAAGAATTTACAATTTTATTGGAAAACTGGAACGACAAATGGAATAATTTTTTAAAAGAAAAAACTGTCAACACTGAAACTAAAAAATGGGTTTATACTCATAAAAGAATAAGATCTGCATTCAGGAGCTTACAAACAAATTTGCCATATTTATTTACTTATCAGAAATATCCAGAATTAAAAATTCCCAATACTACCAATTCTTTAGATGGAACATTTTCTTATTTTAAAACCTTATTAAGAATTCACAGAGGGATGAAGAAAGAAAAAAGATATAAAGTAATTTGTGAAATTCTTAAAAATTAATCAAAAATTATCCTCTAAATTTTACCATTAAGCCAACTTTTGATACTCTTTTCTAACAACTCTGTTGTTTTGTTGTTTTTGTCTGTCATAGTTTTTTTATTAAATTAATAAATTAATTATTTAATAATTCTACTATGTCAGACACACTTTTGTGTAGGGTCTCAAATGTGGATTTGGAGTGCAAGCTCTGCAAGCATGTCTTGTTTTTTCATCAAAATTAACAATGCACATAGTATTATACCATACCCCGAGTTTTTTCGCTTTTTTATGAGCAATGAGGAAATTTTTGGCAAATTCAATGGGATCCCAGTCAAATACAGCACTTGAATTATCATTAATCGGGGCGAATGCAGGAAGAACATTTATGTACTTTATACCAATATCATGGAAATATTTTACTATTTCTGTTTGTCTTTTTATCATTAAAGGTGTCAAAGTAACTCTTGCTCCTGCCTGCATTGATTTTTATTTAGCTAAATTTTATACTTTTACCTCTTTCCTTATTTTTTTTTAAGATCTTTCTTTTTATTTTTAACTAAACCAACTTTTAATTGATTAACAACTATAACTTTATTATTTTCAAATATATTTACTAAACCTAAATATTTTTTAAAAAGATCAGATACGCTTATATTTTTAAAATCAAATTGAACTTGTAGATATTCATCCTGCTGAATTAATTTAACAAAATTATCATAATCAAAATTAACAACTGGATATAGAGTTTTATTAAAATCTACAAATCCATACATTTTTACATTTGATTTATTTTTTAATTGATCAAACAATTTTAGATTAAATGTTTTTGAATCCAAAATAAAAACAAAATAAATTTCACCATCATATATCCCAATCTCGCAAAAATCTGTTGTTATAGTTGGCAAATCTTCTTTTATTAAATCGCCGAAGTGATCATAATTATTTTTTGTGTATTCTAATTCAGAAACAGATTTTTTATTTTCAATTAAAAGTTTGTGTAATTGATTAAGGTTTTTAATATTCATTGTATAAATCCTTCCATTCTTTATTTATATTTTCAATCAATTTTATTTTTTAATAACTCTTTTAAAATTTTAAACTCTTTCTCTTTTTTTATTATTTCTTCATAATATTTATTCGCTTTCCAGAAAACCTTATAAGCATTAGCTAATTTTTTTGAGCTAATAATCCTATATTTGTCATCAATAATTTCAATTGCACAGCAATTATCTATAGCAATTGCAATACCTGTTGTTTTTCTCATTATCTTTTTTAGATCTGGTTTTCTGTTTTTCTGAAAATTATAA
>JAURWF010000026.1 GCA_030655095.1 bacterium | reverse complement strand
TCCATAAAATAGCTGATTCTCTTACGCGGATTTAAGTAATCAAATACTTCTGGAGGTAATTGGTTTGGGCGTAAGCAAGCGCTAATATTGATACTCGGCTCTTCACGTAAATCCATGATTAACGGCTCTCTTCTAGAGGCTAGCGTGTCATGCAACATAATAAATGGTCTGAGTGGTTTATTCGGGTTTACGGAAATCACAACCGCATGAACCCCTGTTGATAGCTTAACCAGACTACCAGGTGGGTAGATACCTAATGATTTAATCAATCGCTTGAGCAATGTCTCATCGTATTTTGAGCGTTGGTTTGCATACATATGCGCCAAAGCTTCATAAGGTGTTTTAGCTAGTGCAAAGTTGTTAGGGTTACATAGATTGTCATAACCATTCACCATTGCTATTAATCTGGCAAGCGGGTCCACTTGCTCTGCTTTCAAGTGTTTTGGGTAACCTGAGCCATCAACATGCTCATGATGTTGCAAAATAAGTTTACTAATCCGCACTGGCAGGCCGATTTCTTTTGCTATACGCGCGCCAAATTCACTATGCTGCTCAAAGTGTGATTGCTCAGACTTTGTGAGCGGATCTTTTTTCATTAAAATCTTGTCAGTAATTTCGGCTTTCCCTATGTCATGAAAGATTGCCGCCAGACCCAATAATTGAGCCTCTTCTTTAGACATTTCAATCGATTTAGCCAAAATCATCGCAAGTACCGTCACATTGAGTGGGTGCTGATAATTAGCATCACTTGAACGGTTACCATTAAGCGCATGAATCGCAATATCCCCTTCGGTCAGCGCAATATCCACCATCTCATTGACAATTAACTCGGCTTGTTCAATCGATTCACGTGGTGATGAGAGAATATTCCTCGTGATTTTTCGTGTCATTTCACTTGCGATAAGGAATTTTTTTTCATTTTCATCAATCGCATGATGCAATGCTTTTAGTCGCATGTTTCTTATTGCAAGCTCAGCTTGCTCATTGCTAATGGTTGTTATCGCTTGGGTATCCGCACTGCTTACCTGTGAGGCTATTGCAGCAGGCACACTCACCGTTACGGGTAAAGGTAAGCAATCACTACGCTTCGGGTCATATCTGAGCTTTTTGAGACCAGTTTTTTTGATTTTAGCAATTTGTTCATCGTCTTTGATTTTAAAATTACTGACTGTGAAAGGATGATCCATCCAGCCTAAATCAAGGTGAATATATAGGCCAATTTGAATTTGGCCAACATCAATCATATGGGGTTCGGTAGTGTGCATATTAGTGGCCTACTGGTATTTGTTTTTGTTTGTTTGATGTGAGCAGTTTTGTGAACTCTGTGGCGGTGATAGGTTTGCTGTAAAGGTAACCTTGCGCCTCTTCACATCCCATGTCTCTTAGAAATTTAGCCTGATGTATCGTTTCTACGCCTTCTGCAATCACACTAAATCCGAGACTTCCAGCCATCGCATAAATAGCATTGGCAATAGCTGCATCATCTAAATCATCAGGTAAATCACGTACAAACGATTGATCAATCTTGATTTTATCTAGCGGCAGTCGTTTCAGATTTGAAAGAGAAGAATAACCTGTGCCAAAATCATCAATGGCTAAGCGCAAACCGAGTTGCTTAATACGTCTAAATGTATCAATTACATATTCGGTATTTTGCATGACGGTACTCTCAGTAATCTCAAGCTCTAGCAGATTTGGGTCGCAATCCGTTTCAATCAGAATGCCATATACGGTGTCGGCAAAATTGCTACGCATAATTTGTACGCCAGATACATTGACTGAGATTCGCTGCATCTTAAAGCCATCTTTAACCCACTGCATGGCCTGTATGGCGCTTTCACGCAAGACCCACTCACCTATTTGTAGAATTAAGCCGGTTTCTTCTGCCATCGGAATAAACTTTGCTGGGGAAACTACGCCTAATTCAGGATGATTCCAGCGGATCAGCGCTTCTGCACCCAGAATATCGCCAGTAATCAGTGAAACTTGTGGTTGGTAATATACTTCAAACTGATGCCGCTCTAAGGCGCGGCGAAGTTGACTTTCAATGTTGAATCGTTCTACAGCATTTTTGCTAAGATCATCAGAATAAAAACAGTAATGATTTTTACCTTTGCTCTTCGTTTGATACATTGCAATATCAGCCGCTTTAATTAAGCTATCAACATCGTTGCAATCTTTAGGGAAAATTGAAATACCAATACTCGCGCTGATAAAAATTTCTTTACCATCGATAATGAATTCAATTTCCAGTGCGTGATTGATGAGTTTTGCAGTGAGTGCAGCATCATCTGGTTTTTTAATCATATCCATCATCACTATGAATTCATCGCCGCCTAATCGTGCGACTACGTCACTTTCTCGTATAGATCGGCTGATTCTTCTTGATGCTTCGTACAGTAATTTATCGCCAACTTGATGCCCAAGGCTGTCATTGATGGATTTAAACCTATCCAAATCAATAAACAATAACGCAATCTGATGTTTCTCACGTTCAGCCCGCTTAATTGCATGCTCTAGCAGCTCGTTCAATAGTCGGCGATTTGGTAGCCCAGTGAGTGCATCATGGTTGACCAATTCATGCAGCCTATTTTGTGAGCGTTTAGTTTCGGTGATGTCTGTAAAAACTCCCACATAATTGATAATCTGGCCTTCTGTATTTTTAACAACGGTAATCGTGAGGCGTTTGTGGAAAATGTCACCATTCTTTCGATTATTTGTTACTTCCCCACACCACTTACCTTCATTCAGTAAGGCTTGCCACACTTCATGTTCGCTGGCCTGTAACATTTTAGGGGTTAAACCCTTTACCTCATCTTCAGTGAATCCGGTGATTTCAGTAAAGCCCTTATTAACACCAACAATTTTAGCGTTTTCATCTATGATGACAATGCCTTCAGTCGCGCTATCAAAAGCAATTTTAGCTTGATGTAACCGCTTGCCTGCATGTTCTCGCTGAATCGCAACGCCTAGTGACCTGCCTATTGCCATTAACGCGCCGAGCTCTTGCGGTGTAGTTTTAATGACATCATGACAGCGCTCTATGATGATATTTCCCCACCATATTTTTTCTGAAAAAAGAGGCACAACAACAATAGACTCAGTGTCATGCTGCTTCAGTATTTTGCGTTCTGTATGCGGTAAATCAACCATATTACTAAACACTGGATCACCTAGTTGCAGTGCATCTTTCCAACGTTTTAAGCGCAGGTCATTAAAGTTAATGACCTCTAGTTTGTTGTCTAGAGTGCCTAATCCTGGTATTGCCCATTTGAATAGTATTTTTGAATTCACTGATTCTTGTAAATCAGCAGTTTCTACATTTTTTAAAATAGAAGCCCGACTAAATCGCAATGCAAGACATACTTGTTGCAATACCATGGTTGCGACCGATTCCCACGATTCAGCTGAATGTAACAGCCAATCGCAAGAAATCAGCGCATCTAATATGGCGCTACGATCACGCAAATGGTTTTCAGCCACTTTTCTTTCGGTAATATCACGTCCCAGCGTCACTAAGCCATAGCGACTACCATTTTCATTAAAAAGTGGTACTTTAATCACATCAAGTACTTTTTCACCACCATACGGAAGTGCTATATTTTCTTCATTTCTAATTGCTTGACCTGCGCGCCAAGCTTCATCATCAGATATTTTTGATTGTTTAAAAGATTCTTTAAAAATAGGATCTGATAGATTAGAAAGCTCAATGTCAGTTTTATTACGAAAATCTTTAGTATCAAGTTGAAAAAGTGCTAACCCGCTAGTATTAGCTTCTAGCCAGCGGTTTTTTTCATCTTTGAAGCATATAAAATCTGGACTAGCATCAATCAAGTTTCTTAATAACTTTTCTGTATGTCTTAACTGAAGCTCGGTGCTGATGCGGTCTGAAATGTCATGCATATGGAATACATAACTGGATTTTTGAGTTTCTAAAACAGTATCTTTAGACCTAAATACTTTGAGCGTTCGTACCGAATTACCCACTGCATATTGCAATAAAAAATCTGGGTTGGTCGTTTTTAATTCTGCGGCAATGCGCTGATGAATGGCTTTAGGTAATTGACCATTGCCAGCCGCGACTTGCTCTAAATTCAGGCTGAAAATTTCTCGTGCGTAAGGGTTCGCATAAGTTACATGACATTTTGCATCGGTAGTGACAATGGCAACTCCTTGCAGTGAGCTTAGTAGCCGCCAAGCAAGCATGAGCTCATTGGCGATGAAGCCATTCAGATGAGGACTACCATCTGGAATAGGTTGAATATCTAAGTGTTTTAATTTTTTCACTTGCTAAGGTGTCTCTAAAATAAATAGCGAAATAACCTAATTGCATGATTAATTTAAAAGGTTAGGACGTCATTTTTTATCGGCAATTATTCGTGTAACTTAAGTGCAAATATACGCTTGGAATAAAATTACAATAGATGAATTAAGTACGAAATACGTGCTTAATTCAGGTGATTGCCACTACATTTGTGTCTGCTGAAAGCAGATTTAAGTGGCGGGGAGTGGGTTGTTGATGCGTTGATCTGGTTTGTAAATTGGACGTGTTACATGCACCATACTTTGGTGTTATGGCTTAACTCCATCCAAATGGCCCACGCGCTTGCTCCGCTTAGTAGTGCGCCTGCAAGCCGCATACCATAAGGCTCTACTAAATTTGTTTTAAGCTTTAACCACAGCCACGGCGCAAAAAACAAAGAAACGCTAGAACCTATGGCAAATGCCGCCATGCTGAGTGCACCACCTAGTGGATTGCCATTAAACGAGGCGATGATGAGTGCAGAGTAAAGCAAGCCGCATGGCATTAATGCCCATAGCATGCCTATGTAAAAATGACCGCCTTGAATCAAGCTTAGTTTTTTGACATGCTGCCAAATTTTTCGCCCTGCTTGGTCTACCCAAATGGGTTGGCGTGCATAAACAAGTAGTAACAAGCCCCAAAAAAACACCAGTACATGAAAAAAAGTCCAAAGTGGATGCAGTATTGAACTGTAGTTTGATAGCCAAGCAATACTTTGTATCGCAAATGTGGCAATGCCGCCCAGCGTGGCATAGCCACATAAACGACCTAAATGATAAAGTTTAATTGCATGTGGTTTTTCAGGTGACTGGGTAAATGAAGTGCAGGCCGCTCCACACATCGCTACGCAGTGCGGGCCTCCTGCTAAACCCATTAATAGCGCGCTGTAAATAAGTACTGTTTGCATATGATGTGTATGTTAACGCTGGCGTGTGTGAGTTGTGGTGTGCAGAGTTTTCGATTACTCAAGTCTTGGCATCCGTTAATCTTTATCTTCCTCAAAAATTCTTCTGCCTTCTTCTTCAATATCTTCAAACTGACCACCATATACTGCCCACCAAAGTCCGCCTAGTATCACTAGTGCCATCACTACAGAGAGCGGAATGAGTATAAATAAAATATCCATTATTTAGCCTTTAATGATGCATCTGACGCTAGTGCAGGTGTTGAAAATTGCGTTAAGCGCAAGGCATTAGCCACTACGATGATTGAGCTAATTGCCATGCCTAAACCCGCTTGCCATGCTGTTAGTAAACCAAAAAATGCGAGAGGAATACAAACAGCATTGTAAACAATTGCCCAAGTAATATTTTGTTTAATTACCCGCATGGTCTTTTGCGCATGCTGAATGAGCTGTGGAATTTGACTAATATCACCGTTCAGCAGCACATAGTCTGCATGTGCAAGTGTTAGCGGAACGCCTTTTCCCATGGCGATTGATACATGTGCACTGGCTAATATTGGCCCGTCATTTAGCCCGTCACCTATCATCAATATTTTTTTGCCTAGTTGTTTGAGTGTTTGCAATCGCAGTAATTTATCTTGCGGGCTACACGCGGCTTGAAATTGCGTAATGCCAATAGCGTGTGCGGTATTTTCTACGGTATGCAACTGATCGCCTGATAAAAGCTCAACTTCAAGCTTTGCTTCTTTTAGCTGTGAAATAGAGTGTGCTACATTGCCTTTTATGGCTTCTTGCAAGTTAAATGTAGCTAGCCAGCCATCATCATTAGCTAAAAATACTTGTTGATAGTGCTTATCTGCAACGGGGATGACATGAGAATCATCGGTACAAAACTTAGCGGAACCAAGTGCTAAGCCACCTGAGTAAAGCGCATGGTTGTTGAATTTAGCACTTATCCCAGCGCCTACTTCTTCATGAATATCAGTTAATTCAATACTTGGATTTTTTGGTAAATCATGTTGCAGTAAAGATTGCTGGTAGGCACTAAGCAGTGCGCGTGAAATAGGGTGCATTGAGTGTTGTGCAATGGCTGCGGCCATCTCAAGCGCATTAGCCTCTGTGATGCCGCTTTTGTAGCGAATGGATTTTATTTCAATGTGATTGTCTGTCAGCGTGCCAGTTTTATCAAAAATAACGGTATCAATATTGGCAATGCTTTCAATGGCTTGTAAGCGTCTGATTAAAATGCCGCGTTTAACAAAAGCACTAGCGCTGGCGAGCATAGCCGCTGGTGTAGCAAGCGATAGTGCGCAAGGGCAGGTCACAATCAGCACGGCGGCGGCAGTCATTAATGCGCGCCCATGATCAATATTCCATAATAAAGTGGCCGCAACAACGGCACTTAAAATAACAAAGAACAGGAATGGCCTAGCAACTCTATCCGCCAGTTGCGATAACCTTGGTTTTTCAATTGCGGCCTGATTGATTAAGTTGACTATCTGACCATATTGCGTAGATTCACCAATATTTTCAAGTACGATATTAACGGTTTGCCCCAGATTGTAACTACCCGCAATGACTTTATCATGCACGTTTTTATGAATGGGTGTTGATTCCCCTGTTAATAAAGATTCATCCACTTTGGTACTGTTTGAACCAGCATCTGTTGAGACGAGTTTACCATCACCAGGAAAAGCCTCACCAATATGCACGCGAACAATATCGCCAATATTAAGCTGGCTGTTCAACACGCGACTATAAGAGCGGTCAGTATTTTGGCGTTCGATATTTTCGGGAATACGACTGACCAATGACTCCATGGCGCCTAATGTTTTACTGTGTAATTTGACTTCGATTAAACGTGCGGAAAGTAAAAAGAACACGAACATCGTGAGAGAGTCAAAATACACGACATTTCCCCACCAGCCACTTGGGTCAAATGTTGCGGCAGAACTGACTATAAAGGTAATGCCTATGCCCAATGCGACTGGCAAATCCATGCTAATTTGCTTGAGCTTTAAATCACGAAATGCATTGCTAAAAAAAGTGCTGCTAGAAAACAGCATGACAGGCAAACTTAACAGCCATGATGCCCAGTTGAGCAAGTGACTAATGTCACTGGCGATATCGCCAGCTTTTGTAAAATAACTTGGGCTGGCATACATCATGACTTGCATCATACAAAAGCCAGCGACTAACCATCGCCAAAAGGCAGAACGATTCTTAGCTGTAGCGTTTAACTGATTTTCATTATGCGACGCTGGACTTGCGCTATAGCCCAGTGCCTGAATTGCCGCTAATATCGTTGAAGGGTTAGTCAGTGCTGGTGACCAAACCACAACGGCACGTTTTTTAGACATACTGACTCGTGCGCTAATAATACCTGACAACCCGCTTAACCCACGCTCAACAATGCCAGAACAGGCCGCACAGCGTAACCCATCTAGCAATAAGCTGGATTGTACAAGTGGCTGAGTTGGGTCGTCACCAACGGGCTGGCTAAAACGCTGCCATTGATCTTGGGTGTCTAGAATTTTCCAAGAAGGGTTTGGTGAAGGGGTTTCAGTCGTTAAACTAGTTGTAAGCAAAAGTTCGTTCCATACGATATTGTGCATTGTTTATTGCAGTCTAGTTTGAGGTGGATCAAAAACTAATGAATCCAACCGTGAGATTGTAATAAATGCTAGAAGTTTAGAATATTGACAAAAGTATATTTAAGCACCAAATCATAATTATATATTGAAAAACAATGAATAAGCCCCATCCTAAAGGTATATAAACTTAATTGGAGTGAAGCATGCGCTTTGATAAATTAACGACTAAATTTCAACAGGCTCTGAATGACGCGCAGAGTTCGGCTGTCGCCAATGATAGTCCGACGATTGAATCTCTACACTTGCTGGATGCCTTAATTAAGCAGGATGATGGCGGAACGAGTTCGCTACTTGCCCATGCTGGCGTACATTTGGCGCCACTTAAAACAGGGCTCATGAGTGCGATTAGTAACTTGGCAAAATCATCAGATAGTGCTGGAGAAGTATCAATCTCGCGCGACCTCAATAATTTACTCAATGTAACCGATAAACTTGCTTTAAAACGAGGTGATGGTTTTATTGCGAGTGAGATGTTTTTACTGGCATTGGCAGAAGATAAAGGCCCTGCAGGTAAGTTGCTCAAAACCCACGGTTTATCTAAATCTGCTTTAGAGCTGGCAATTAACGAAGTGCGTGGTGGCGAGCAAGTGAATGAGTCTGATGCAGAGTCTAACCGTGAGTCACTTAAAAAATATACCGTAGATTTAACTGAACGCGCTAGATTAGGCAAGCTAGACCCGGTGATTGGACGTGATGATGAAATTCGGCGCGCCATTCAAATTTTGGGGCGCCGCACTAAAAACAACCCTGTGCTGATTGGTGAGCCTGGTGTAGGTAAAACGGCAATTGTGGAGGGTCTGGCGCAACGCATTGTGAATGGTGAGGTACCTGACTCGCTCAAAGGTAAGAAAGTGTTGAGCCTTGATATGGCGGCATTGTTGGCGGGCGCTAAATATCGTGGCGATTTTGAAGAGCGCTTGAAATCTGTGCTGAAAGAATTAGCGCAGGATGAAGGTCAAACCATCGTATTTATTGATGAAATTCATACCATGGTAGGCGCGGGTAAAGCCGAAGGTGCGATGGATGCAGGCAACATGCTAAAACCAGCATTGGCGAGAGGCGAACTACATTGTGTTGGTGCAACAACCTTAGATGAATATAGAAAATATATTGAGAAAGATGCAGCTTTAGAACGTCGCTTTCAAAAAGTGTTGGTTGATGAGCCAACTGTAGAAGCGACTATTGCAATTTTGCGTGGGCTGAAAGAAAAGTACGAGCTGCATCACGGTGTAGAAATTACTGATCCTGCGATTGTGGCTGCGGCAGAGCTTTCGCACCGCTATATTACCGATCGCTTTTTACCAGATAAGGCGATTGATTTGATTGATGAAGCCGCTTCGCGCATCAAAATGGAAATTGACTCTAAACCAGAAGTGCTGGACAAACTTGAACGACGGTTGATTCAACTTAAAATTGAACGTGAAGCCGTGCGCCGTGAAAAAGACGAAGGTAGTAAGAAACGCTTTGATTTAATTGAAGAAGAAATTGTAAAACTTGAAAAAGAATATGCAGATTTAGAAGATGTGTGGAAGGCTGAAAAAGCGCAAGTTCAAGGTTCATCACATATTAAAGAAGCGATAGAGAAAGTTAAATTTGAAATGGAAGAAGCGACTCGCAAAGGCGAATGGCAAAAGGTTTCAGAGTTGCAGTACGGGAAATTACCTGCGCTTGAAGCACAGTTAAAGCAGGCTTCAAATACGGAAGCCACTTCAACTGAAGCAAAAAATAGAATGCTGCGTACTGAAGTAGGCGCAGATGAAATTGCCGAGGTCGTTAGCCGCGCTACGGGGATTCCTGTTTCTAAAATGATGCAAGGTGAACGCGGCAAACTGCTGACCATGGAAACGAAACTGCATGAGCGCGTAGTTGGGCAGGACGAAGCTGTTCGGCTGGTGTCCGATGCTATTCGCCGCTCACGCTCTGGCCTAGGTGACCCTGGACGTCCTTACGGCAGCTTTTTATTTTTAGGCCCAACAGGTGTAGGTAAAACGGAGCTATGTAAAGCACTTGCAGGATTTTTGTTTGATAGT
>JAURWF010000025.1 GCA_030655095.1 bacterium | reverse complement strand
CTGTCCCTGATGGTGACCTTCACCGTTATCGGGTTAGTGATGACAGCGCCCTCTTTTACCGTGACGGCTCCGGTACTGGGATTAACACTGATCCATGATGGCAAACTTTGTCCGCCGGACTGAGCGGCGGTAATGGTTATCGCCCCGAAGGTGTTCAACCCGGCAAAGACGCTGGACGGCAGGTTGATGGTGCCGCCGGACGTACCGTTTCCGCGTGAATCGACAGTCAGCTTCATATCCACGACTATAGTCCGGTTAGGGCTGGAGTCGCCGGAGCTGGAATGACCGTTGGAATTCTCGGAGCTAAAACTGTTGCTGGTGTTGTTATTGCTTGTATCCCGGCTATCACTGGTATTGTTGTCTGTACGGGTGTCGCTGCCGGTGTTCGTGCTATTGCTTGTCACCGTATTTTCGCTTGTCTCTGTGTCATGGCCCGTGCCGGCATCCGAACTGGGCTTGCTGTCTGAATTACCCATCTGTTGCGTGAGATTGATGGCCGCTGAAGCCTCTACTTGAGCCGTTGCCTCGCTGGTTGTGCTTACCGCCGCACCCTGGGCGTCTGTGTAACGGGCGACCACCGTAATGGTCTTGCCGACGTCAGCATCGGTCAACACATAGCTGCTGCCGGTTGCTCCGCTGATGTCTAGGCCGCCGGCTTGCCACTGATAACCGATTGCGCCCAAGCCATCGGCATCCGTCAGCGTATTGGCGGCAGACAAGGCGGTTCCGACCAGGGGTGTTCCGCTGATGGTGACCGCACCGGTAGGTAAATCATTGACCGGGTTCACCGTAATGGTGAAGGTTTGGGTGGCGCCGGTATCGGCACCGCCGTTAGCCGTGCCGCCGCTATCCTTGACCGACACCGTGACTGTCGCGATGCCGTTGGCATTGGCCGCCGGTGTGTAAATCAGATTGCCGCTGCTGTCGACAGTCGGCTGTACGCTGAACAACGCGTTGTTGTTATTGGTGGCGGTAAAGCTCAAGGTTTGGTCGTTTTCATTGGCCGAACCTGTGTTGAGGTCGGTCGCCCAGTTGCTGGCCGTTTGCGCACCGGCATCTTCGTTGACGGTCTGGTCGGCGCCCTTGGTAAAGGAAGGAGCATCATTGACTGCGGTGATATTCACGGTTTCGGTATAAGACGTACTGCTGTACTCCGTTCCGTCGTGAACCTTGAACTGGAAGCTGGTATTCGCGGTACCGAAAGCATCGGTCGCGCCGCTGATAGTAAGCTTTCCAGCATCAATATCAGCCTTGGTTATTACCTGGTTGGCGGTAACCGCTGTCCCATTCAGAGCCAGAGTGCCGGTGGACGGCAGCGAGGTAATCTGCACCTGAGTCAAGACATTGCCGGGATCCACATCGCTGAAATTGAAGTCGCCCGCCACGAAGGTATAGCTTGTATCTTCATTGACGGTTATTGCGCCATTGCTGGCGGTGGGCGCTACGTTGGCCGTCACCGTAATGCCATTGTTGGTGAGGTCGGCTACCACCACCGCTGCATCCGCGCCTGCGGCCCAGTCTTCTGTGGCGGCCAGATTGTAGACCGTGTTATCGTTAGCGTTGAGACCGGTCTTGTTGAACAACGCGTTGACACCGGTCTTGTCCGCGCCCGTCAGCGTCAGCGTAAACTCAGTAGCCGAGGTAATTTCAACACTCGCAGTGCCTGTTAAGGTGTAAGTAGCTCCACCCTGACCGGTAAAAGTCAATTTGGAAGCATCAATGTCATTGGTAGCCCCTGCCTTTTTCAAAAAATTGGCGCCGGTCACTACCAGTACGCCTGTGTTATTGGCATAAGTGGCGGAGGTAATGGTAGGTACCGCGACATTGCCGGCGGTGATGCCGTTGCCGGTCAGGTCGGCATCGGTGACACCGGCAGCCGCTCCGGCTGTCCAGTCTTCGGCAGCGGCGAGGTTATAGGTGGTGCCGCCGGTCGACGAAGTGCCGTTTTTGTTGATCATCTGGTTGATGGCCGCCTTGTCGGTAGCGCTCAAGGTGATGGTGAACGCGGTACCGGAGGTGATCTCCACGTTGGCGGTATCGGTTAAGGTATAAGTCGCTCCGCCTTCGCCGGTAAAGGTGAATTTGTTGGCGACAATATCATTGGTCGCGCCAGTCAATTTCAGGAAGCCGGTGCCGGTCACCACCAGCGAACCGGTGGCGGCATCGTAGGCGGACGAGGTAATGGCCGGAGCCGCCACGTTGACGGCGGTGATGCCGTTAGTGCCATCCGCATCGGTGACCCCGGCAGCGGCTCCGGCGGTCCAGTCTCCGGCGGCGGCGAGGTTTTATGTGGTGGCGCCGGTCGACGCGGTGCCGTATTTGTTGATCATCTGGTTGATCGCGGCTTTGTCGGTGGCGCTCAAGGTGATGGTGAACGCGGTGCCGGAGGTGATCTCGACGTTTGAGGTATCGGTCAGGGTATAAGTCGCCCCGCCTTCTCCGGTGAAGGTGAATTTGTTGGCGACGATGTCGTTGGCCGCGCCGCTCTTTTTCAGGAAGCCGGTTCCGGTGACCACCAACGCCCCGGTGGCGGCATCATAGGTGGACGAGGTAATGGCCGGTACCGCCACATTGCTGGTTGTGATGCCGTTACCGGTCAGGTCGGCATCGGTGACCCCGGCCGCCGCTCCGGCGGTCCAGTCTTCGGCGGCGGCGAGGTTATAGGTGGTGCCGCTGCTCGATGCGGTGCCGCTTTTGTTAATGAACGGGTTGACTGCCGCCTTGTCGGTGGCGCTCAAGGTGATGGTAAAGGCCATACCCGAGGTGATCTCGACGTTAGAGGTATCGGTCAAG
>JAURWF010000023.1 GCA_030655095.1 bacterium | reverse complement strand
AGCGCCTTGAAGGCGACCGAAGCAGGCTTTGGCGCAGGCACGCGAACCATGGTCGATGTGTTGAATGAACAAAGAAACTTATACCGGGCAAAACGGGATTTTGCACGTACCCGTTACGATTACCTGATCAACAGTATCAAGTTAAAACAAGCGGACAGTAGCCTTAGCCAAGATGATCTTGAACAGGTTAACCGGTTATTGATGGCGAATACCGGCGGCAAACAGTCTAAGTAAAAATAATGCACAAAATAACTGAGCGACGACTATTTATAAACGTCTTTACGGTGTCCGATTTTTATAATGTGAATAACTAAAGCGGCATCAAAAATAGAATAGACAATACGATAATCACCCGACCTTATTCGATAAGTATGATCTGATCCGGCTAATTTTTTATGCCCAGACGGGTAGGGATTACCCGCTAACTCATCGATTAATCCAGCTATTTTTTTAATAACGGGTTTAGGTAGATTAGCTAATGATTTTTTAGCAGAAGTTTTAAGTTCGATTTTATAGTAAGCCATTGTCCGTCAATTCCTTTTTTACCTGTTCCCAGGGAATTGTCGGCTCGTCTCTCAATTCGGCAACCGCCGCTAAGTCCTTCAAATCTTCCATCAATTCTATATATTCTTCCATCGGCAATATAACCGATATTTTTTGTCCTTCTGTGTCGGTAATGTATTGTTTTGGCATGGTTTTATTTCCTCATTGGTTTTTGATAAACATTGGTCAAAAATTGATTATTTTGGTGCAGTGTGAATGATAGGCTTCGTGCATCCCCTGTCCTATGCGCTACCATATTTTTTAAAATCGTAAGCACATAATAATTTCCTATAGTTTGTATCTTCTTTATTTCTATATTCACGCAGATAATTTTCAATATCTTCCAGCCCTATAGTTCCTTCTAAAACTGCCCACATAATAGCATTATTTTTATTACTATTAGTAATGGAGCCATCCATTTCAATTAATTTAATAGTACTATGTAGGCTTTTACTAGATGATTTAATTGAGTCTTTTGCGGATTTTAACTTATCAATTTGTTGTTTTTTTAAACTATCAATTTTATCAATTTCATTATTTATTTCACTAAATCCAAATACTGGAAAGTATTGTTGCTTATTAATATTATACTTATTGATAAGCATTAAAATTTGCATATTTTCCTCATCAATTATTTTGAAATAATTTGACATCATTTCCGACGAGTTTTGATATTCATATCTAATAGTTTTTGCTGAACCAATTACAAGTATTTTATCGCTATTTTTAAGTGCTTCTAGATCCTCAGTTATGTTAACCCTTATTTCTCCGCCAGAATATATTTCTTTAACAATATCTTGAACCTTCCTTACATCCATTGCAGATATTGGCAAATGTAAATCAGATAATGAACTATAAATTGCTTTATAATTGTCGGTTTTAATTTTATTAATTCTTATTGTTCCAAAACCTTCCATATCAATATCATGCTCACTAATATCTTCACAATCAGATTCAGGATCATACTCAACTAAAAGAAAATTCTCTCTTATTTTTTCCGCATCAGCTGAGTTTGGTTCAATATATGTAAAAATAGTTTTTAGAATATTTTTTATATTTTCATCGCCAATATTGTAGCCAATGAATATAATTGGATTGTGGATAAACAACGACAAAAGCTGGGCTCTTATTAGTTCGTACTTTTGTATAAAACGCTCATAGTCTTCTGAAGTTATAATTATCTTATCAATATCTGAAACACAACCATGTATCTTATATACAGATCCATAAGGGTTGCTTAGCAAAATATTGTTTCCAATTAACGGGTTAAACTCGAATATTTTTTCAATAAACTCATCATAGTTTGTTGTGATTATTGAACCAATATTCTTGCGTATTTTTTTTAGCTCAGCGAGTTCTTCCAACATTTCTTCTTTAAATTCGATTGAAGAAAGAAGTTTTGATATGTAAATTTTGAATCTACTTAGATTGATGTCATTTTTCATATTGCTATAAAAAATATCATTAATCTCTTTAAATTGGCCATTTTTATCATCTTTCAATTCATTGTTAAATTCTTCCTCTAAAATACTGGCTATTTTTTCAAACTTGTACCTATCATTCTCTTGGCATGTTGATTTTATGTCTAAATAGTATTCTTCATTACCTTTCAAGTCATAAGCAATCTTTCTCAAAAGATCGTTCCACCTATAAGAATTTATTAAATATCTTAGGCTCATACCAGTCCCAACAAATAAGACTGGATGGTTTTTATAATTCGCAATGAATTCTTTAATATTCATATTTATACTCTTTTTTATAATCCACTATAAGCAAGTTCGCTTCATTCTTCATGTACAGTGCATAGTGCATAGGATGGGCTGAGGCACGAAGCCCATCTTTTAATTATTCACCAGCATCAAGACCAAACTCGTCGGCATGGCCCCAAGCCAATGGATAAACTCCAAGCTTCACATAATGATGGAAACTTGAATGCGGCCAATCCGCTACCTGTTTTGCCCAGCCATGTTTCACCGGATTTCAATGAATATAGTCGATATGCTGGTTGAAGTCTCTTTGATCGGTTATTAAGTGCGCCCAAAATCGGCGTTGCCACAACCCTCGCTCTCTTTTTCTCATACGACTTACAGAAACGCGTTCGCCTTTATCAATGGCTCGGGAAAAATGTCCTTTGAGCAAGTTCCAGCGTGTTGAATAATCGGCATCGCCAGCGGGCAACGTCCAAATGCAATGTAAATGATCGGGC